>NZ_JBGQOH010000007.1:0-174570 GCF_052113745.1 Cryobacterium sp. W22_MBD10_FK3 | reverse complement strand
TTGTTGGGCCTGTGGCCGTTGGGGCTTTTTCTGTTGGGGGGGTGGCTTTCGAGAAAGCTTGGGGGTGCGAGAATTTTTTTGTTGGATGGGGGGGGGGGTGGGGGGTGCGGATGTGGGGGGCGTGCCCCCCCGATTCGCTCCCATACGATAGAGCGCGTGAGTAGTTACGCTCAGGTGCGACCTGAACAGCGCACCCCGTTTGCGCGTTACCGTCATTCGCTGTGGTTGCTGACCCAGCGAGATCTGCGCGTGCGGTATTCCACCTCCGTGCTCGGGTACTTCTGGTCGATCCTCGATCCGCTCGTGATGTCGGGCATCTACTGGTTCGTCTTCACCGTCGTGTTCCAGCGCTCGGTGGGCGAAGACCCGTACATCGTGTTCCTTCTCGCGGCCCTGCTGCCGTGGATGTGGTTCAACGGCGCCATCTCCGACTGCACCCGCGCGTTCCTGCGCGAAGCCAAGCTCATCCGCTCCACACGAATCCCCCGCACCATCTGGGTGAACCGGCTGGTGCTCTCCAAGGGCATCGAATTCCTGGCCGCCATCCCCGTTCTGGTGCTGTTCGCCATCTTCTCCGGCGCCCAGATCAACGCGGATGCGATTTTCTTCCCTCTCGCGATCCTGATCCAGGCCGTCCTCACCGCCGGTGTCGGTCTCATCGTCGCTCCCCTGGTCGTGTTCTTCCGAGACCTGGAGCGGGCCGTCAAGCTGATCCTGCGCTTCCTGTTCTATGCGTCGCCGATCATCTACGCCACCAGCGACCTGCCCCAGGAACTGCACTTCTGGGCCGCGTTCAACCCACTGAGCGGCATCTTCAGCCTGTACCGCGCCGCGTTCTTCCCCGGTGAGCTGGACTGGTTCATCGTCGCGGTCGGCGCCGCGATGTCAGTGGCCTTCCTCGGCATCGGCCTGCTGGTCTTCTCCCGCACCGAGCGCGCCGTGCTGAAGGAAATCTGATGAGCGAAACCGTCATCTCCCTGAACGACGTCGGGATCAGGTTCCGGCGCAACCGCCGCAGCCGCCGCAACTTCAAGGATCTCTTCGCCGGCACCCGCCGCCGCACCAGGCCCGGCGAGTTCTGGGCGCTGCAGAACGTGTCGTTCACCGTGCAACGCGGCGAGGCGATCGGCGTGGTCGGCCGCAACGGCCAGGGCAAGTCCACCCTGCTCAAGCTCGTCACCGGCGTCGTGCTGCCCGACGAAGGCACAGTCGACGTCATCGAAGGCGTCGCACCGCTGATCGAGATCACCGGCGGCTTCGTGGATGACCTGTCCGTGCGCGACAACGTCTACCTCACCGCCGGCCTGCACGGCATGACCCGCAAGCAGATCGATTCCCGGTTTGACGACATCATCGAATTCGCCGAGATCGCCGACTTCATCGACACCCCGTACAAGCACCTCTCCAGCGGCATGAAGGTGCGCATTGCCTTCGCGGTGATCTCCAGGCTCGAGGAGCCGATCATCCTCGTCGACGAGGTCCTGGCCGTCGGTGACAAGGCCTTCCGCGAGAAGTGCTACCGCCGCATCGAGGAACTCCTCGCGGGCGGCCGCACCCTGTTCTTCGTGTCGCACAACGAACGTGACCTGCGCCGGTTCTGCGCCAGGGGCCTGTACCTCGACAAGGGCGAATTGGTGCTCGACGCCCCGATCGACGAGGTGCTCGACCGGTACAACGCCGAGTACGGCATCAAGAAGGCCTGAGACGTAGCCCGGGGCCGATTCGACACAGAAAACCCACCTTGATCTGGCTGGGAATTAGTTCGACGATGCTCAGTTTCGAACCGTAAACTCGTGCTTCTGCACCCGAGGAGGACCGCACCATGGCCAAGAAGCTCACACCACTGCTGTCGCCCACCGGCGGAATGCCGCAGGGCGGCCAGCTGCCATCCGGGGTCGTCACCGGGTTCGACAGGGTCATGGCAATCCACCGCCCCGCTGTGCTCGCCCACATCCGCAGCATCCGACACCGTCACCCGGATGCCACCCCGGAGCAGCTCGTGCGCATTCTGGAGCGGCGCTATCTCGCCGCGGTCACCAGCGGCGGTGCCGCCGTGGGGGCGACCGCCGTGATCCCCGGGGTCGGCACCGGCATCACCCTCGCCCTGTCCGGCGTCGAGACGGCCGGCTTTCTCGAAGCGACCGCGCTCTTCTCCCAGTCCGTCAGCGAGGTGCACGGCATCACGGTGAGCGATCCCGAACGCGCCAGGGCGCTGGTGATGACCATGATGCTCGGCCACGAGGGCTCCGACCTCGTGCGGCAACTGGCCGGACAGGTCACCGGCGGGGGCGTCGCCCGCACCGCCTACTGGGGAGAACTGGTGACCACCAGCCTCCCCCGCGCGATCATGGGTCCGCTGACCGACCGCCTCAAACGCACCTTCATTCGGCAATTCGCCGCGAAGGGCGGCGCCAGCCTGATCGGCAAGGCCGTGCCGTTCGGCATCGGCGCCGTGATCGGCGGCATGGGCAACCACATCCTCGGCAAGAGGGTCGTCGGTTCGTCCAGGCTCGCGTTCGGTCAGGCGCCGGCCGCGTTCCGTGCGGAACTCGACCCGCGGGCGCACACCATCACGTTGCAGAACGGCGCCGTGGTGCCCGGCAACCGGCTCACGCAGTTGGGTCACGGTGCGCTCCGCGCCCTCCCCCGCCTGCATCGCCGTCGGCCGACTGGCCCGGATCAGGTAGAGCCGGAGCCGTTCGCTCCGGCGGGCCCCACCGCGTAGCCACAGCTCTTCCGCTGGTCGAGCTCGTCCAGACCCTGGCAGCGCGCCTCATCAGGTCTCGACCAGCTCGCCCGACGAGGTGGAAACCACGTGGGACGAATCAGAGCTCTTCGATTTCGCTGACGTCCTCGATGAACTCGGCGAGGCCGTCATCGTCGTTGGCATGCACCTGGGCGAACCGGTCCCACTCGTTCATCAGGTGCTCGATTGCGGCGTGGAACCGTGCCGTGGGAGCCCCGGGGGTGGGATCGCCGAAATACTGCTCCACCCATCCGCGTAGGCGCTCTTCGGCCCCACCGTCGGCCACGAGCTCATCGAGGGTCTCGACGATCCCGGCGGTCTCGTTCGCCGCGAGCCATTCACAGTCCGACAGGTAGCCGCTCGTGTCGATGGCCGCGAGGGGGTTCTGCGGACGAGTGACCATGAGAGGCTTGCCCGACGCGAGGCGGTCGTAGACCATCGCCGAGATGTCCACGATCGCAACGTCCGCGGCGGACAGCTGCCAGCCGAGCTCCGCACCGGTGTCGATAATGTGTTGGGCGCTGGCATCGCGGTTGTTCGCCGCGGTGATCGCCGCCATGATCTGCTTGTTCGCCTGGCCGTACTCATGGTCGACCACGCCGGATCGAGGATGCGGGCGGTAGACGACCCGATGACGGGGACTCTGCAGCAATGCAGTGACCAGACCGACCCCGTGCGTGGCGATGGAGCCGTACGCTGCTGCGGCGCGGTCGCCCTCCCAGGTGGGCGCGTAGAGCACCACGGTGCGCTCGTCGGGCGTGTACGGCAACCGGCCCGAGTAGTGGTCGGCCTGTGGCCGTCCGATCGTGATGGCTCGTTTGTCGAAGTCGAAGTCCCAGAGCACCCTGCCGAGCCTGGCGATCGCGGCCTGACCTGCCACGAACGAGTAGTCGTAGGCCTTGAACTGGTTGGTGGTCATGTACATCTTGTCGCTCTCACCATGATTGATGAAAACGTGCCAGCGGCGCCCGTAGCGCATCATCTGAAAGTTGCGGGAGTTCTGGTTGACGTACAGAACGATGCGGATGTCCTGGTCGGCGATCACTCGTTCGAGGTTGGCGACCTTGCGCACGTAGGCGACCGGCACCGGGCTCTCGTCGAGAAGCTTGAGGGTGCCGCCGGCGGTGCGGCTGAGCAGCACGACCGGCCAGGTCTCGGCCAGCTTGGCCAGCGGCTTGTACCACTGACGCATCTGGTAGAGGTTCACCGGGCCGTCCGCGAAGTAGACGGCGATCTTGAAGTGCTGGCTGGGCAGCGGATCCTGCGCCTGCAGTCGCTCCCCCAGCAGGCGTTGCGCCTTCCGGGATGCAATCACATCCTTGACCAGCTTTGCTGCGAGACGGACGTCTTTCCTGCTTACCACTGGTCCAGCCTACCCACCGGGCTGGGACCTAAGGCCTGTTCACCCCCGGAGGAGGCTCGGCGGTAGCCAATCGTTAGTCTGTCGGCTCAGATGACCGGGGGCCGACCCGCGCGGGTCATCCGCCAGACGGTGCGGGCAGACAGCGGACGGCGTTCGCCGGGGTCGGTGGTCCAGCCCTCCCACCAGCCGCGGAACCACGCGGCCAGGGCCGCCCGGTTGCGAGCACCGCGCAGCACCTGAATCAGCGTCCACGATCCCACGTAGACCGGCATCAGCACCACCGGCAGGTTGCGCCGGGCGATCCAGACGCGGTTGCGCGCATTGAGCCGGTAGAAGTCGGCGTGCCGGGTGGGCAGGATCACCGGATGATTGGCCACCAGGTCGCCCGCGTACCAGGTGCGCAGGCCCTGGTCCCAGACCCGCCAGGCCAATTCGATGCCCTCGTGGGCGTAGAAGAACGGTTCGGCCCAGCCGCCCGTGGCGTCGAAGACCGGCCGGGGCAGCAGCACAGCACCCTCCCACACCGAGAAAACGGCGCTGGAGTGCGTGGCCTCGCCCTTGCGGATGCGCGGGATCCAGCGGCGGGGAGCGGTCAGTCCGGTGGGGTCGACAACCTGCGGCTGCAGCAGGCCGACGGTGGGATCGGCGCGCAACAGCCCCACGGCGTCGATCAGGAATCGGGGATCCGGCAGGCTGGCGTCGTCGTCGAGAAAGAACAGGTACTCGCCGGTGACGTGGTCCACCCCGCGATTGCGGCCGGCCGGGATGCCGAGGTTCTCGGGCAGGGCGAGCGCGGCGACGCCGGCGGGTAGGCCGGTGGGTTGCCACCCGTTGCCCACGCAGACGATGTCGAGCTGCACGTCCTGCTGCGCGAGCAGGCTGCGGATGCCCCGCTCGAGGTCGTCTGGACGGCGGCCCTGGGTGAGCACGACGACGCCGATGGTGACAGGCACGCTCTCGCCTGGCCTCAGGAGCGCACGCGCTTGGAGGCCATGATCGCCAGGAAGTGACCGATCAGCGCGAGGAAGGCGAGGGGAACGAGAACGGCGAGGAAGATCCGGTCGGTGACCGGCTGGCCGGCAACGAGGCCGATCACAGCGGCCACGAAGATCACCATGGTCATCTCCACCGAGTGGTACAGGCGGTGGAACGGCAGGAACCGGGCCAGGCGGCGCAGGGTGGCGATCAGTCCGGCCTGCGGAACCTTCTCGCCCTTGTTGTCGGCCAGCTTGGCCAGACCGGCGTTGGCGCGGGCCACGTGCACCATGTCGTTGAGGGCTTTGTTGAGCACGATCAGCAGCGCCAGCGCGAGGCCGAGCGTGGTGAAGAGAAAGTCGGCCGGCGCCTCGAACGGGTAGGCAGCGGCGCGGATGCCCAGGGCGATGGGGATCAGGGCTTCGGTCGAGTAATGCCCGACCTTGTCGAGGAACACTCCGGCCGGCGACGAGGTCTTGCGCCAGCGGGCGACCTCACCGTCGCAGCAGTCCACGAGCATCTGCAGCTGCCCGAGTACCAGCGCCAGCAGGGCACCCCAGATGCCGGGGATGAGCAGCGCCGCGGCCGTGGACCAGCCGACCAGGATCATCAGGCCGGTGACGCCGTTGGCCGAGATGCGCGTCTTCAGCAGCATCCAGGTGAGGTACGGCGACAGGTCGCGCAGGTAGAGCGAGGCGGTCCAGTGCTCCGCATTGGCGCGCATCCGCACCTCGGGAGGCTGCGCGACGGCACGAAGCTCGGCGATCGAAGAGGGCCGAGCCGTGTTGGGCGAACCAGACGTCATTGATGTCTTCCCGTGTGTGCCGAGATGTTGGTGGTCAGCTTGAGGTAGCCGAGCAGAAACCCGATTCCCCAGCAGAAGTGAATGCACGGCAAGACTACGAGAAACCAGAGCGCGACACGAACACCGTCGGCACGGGTCGACATGGCTGTGGCCGCCACGACGATGAGCAGGTAGGCCAGCGGGGCCAGGAAACCAAGCAACAGCCAGCCGGGAGCGCCGAGCACGAGCTGCACAAGCCCGACCAGGCCCAGAAGGAGGCCGAGGGTCACGCCGAGCACCATTACGGGCGGCGCGAAGTACCGCACGCCGTTGGAGGCGGGATAGCGACGCGCCAGTTCACCGCGCCAGAGCCCGGTGGACACCATCTGGCGGGCCAGGCGGGACAGGCTGGGCCGGGGCCGATAGATGACCTTGAGCGCGGGCGTGAACCAGACCGAGCCGCCGTGCTCGCGCAGGCGCCGGTTGAGTTCCCAGTCCTGACCGCGCTTGATGCCTTCGTCGAACATGCCCACCCGCAGCAAGCTGTCGCGACGGAAGCAGCCGAGATACACGGTTTCGGCTTCACCTTCGGGGCCACCCACGTGCAGCGGGGTGCCGCCCAGGCCGATGCGGGTGCCATAGGCGCGGGCGACGGCCTGCTGGAAGGGCTCGGTGCCCTGCGCATCCATGATGCCGCCCACGTTGTCGGCGCCAGTTCGCTGCAGCGTTTCGACGGCGATGCGGGCGTAGTCGCGGGGCAGCACCGAGTGCGCGTCGACGCGGATCACCACGGGGTAGGTGGAGGCGCGGATGGCGATGTTGAGTCCCGCCGGCGTGGACCCGACCTCATTGGCCACCACACGGATGCGGGGATCCACCGCGGCCATCTCTTCGACGAGCTCCGTGGTGCCATCGATACTCGGCCCAAGGGCCAGGGTGACCTCGAACGGGCCGTCGTAATCCTGCTCAAGCAGGCTCTGCACAGCGGCTCGCACATGACTGGCCTCGTTGAGCACGGGCATGATGTACGAGACGCCGATCAGCACTGTGTCTGCGCTCTCCTGCACTGGGCTGGCCATCTTTCCACTCATTCGGGCAATCGCCTGAGCCTAGCAGCCGAGTCTTTTCACTCGGTTCGCGTCGCCTGTGCACGGCTTCGCAGGTGGAACCCCGGGTAGCGCACAACTGCGCCGCCGGTGCAGGACCGGCGGCGCAGTGGGAAGGAAGGAGCTGGCGCGGGCTAGCTGGTGAGCTCGCCCACGGTGACCGATACCGTCACCGACTGGCCGTCTCGCACGTAGGTCAGGTCGGCGGTTTCGCCGCCCGCCAGGGTGCGCACCTGAGCGGTGAGGTCGGTGGCGTCGGTGATGGGAACACCGTTGAAGTTGGTGACGACGTCACCGGCCTTCAGCCCGGCATCCTGCGCGGCTCCGCCAGACGACACGTCACTGATGAGCGCGCCGACGGTGGCACTGTCGGTGCTGGTGGCGCTGGTCACGCTGGCGCCGAGCAGCCCGTGCGAGGCCGATCCGGTCTCGATGATCTCGTCTGAGACCCGCTTGGCCAGGTTGGCCGGGATCGAGAATCCGACACCGATGCTTCCGGCTGCGGAGGCGCTGGAGCTGCCTCCCGCGTTGGCGATGGCGACGTTGATGCCGATCAGTTCGCCCTTGCTGTTGAGCAGTGCACCGCCGGAGTTGCCGGGGTTGATCGCGGCGTCGGTCTGAATCACCGAGAGCGAAATACTGCTCTGGGCCGTCTGCGTGTCGGGGGTGGAGCCGTCTCGGTTGGGCAGGTCGTAGTTGAAGAAGTTGCCGTCGCCCTCGTCTGGCGTGGTTTCGTCTGGCGTGGTGGGCGCGGCGGAGGACGCCACGGTGATGCTGCGGTTCAGCGCACTGACGATGCCGTTCGTGACGGTGCCGGACAGGCCGAGCGGGGCGCCGATGGCGATGGCGGTGTCGCCCACGTTGAGATCACCTGAGTCGGCCCAGTTGATCGGCGTGAGTCCGGAGGCATCGGTGAGCTTGATCACGGCTAGATCGGAGACCGGGTCGGTGCCGACCAGCGTGGCTGCATAGAGCTTGCCGTCGCTGGCCTTCACCTGGATTGTCGCCTCTGAGGCGGCGCCGTCGAGGGTGACGACGTGGGTGTTGGTGAGGATGTACCCGTCCTCACTCAGGATCACGCCGGAGCCCGTTCCGCCGGACTCGCCGGCGGCAACCTCGATCGTGACCACGCTGGGCGAGGCCTTCGCGGCAACGGCGGTGATCTCGTTGACGCTGTCGGTGTTGTTCACCACAACGCTGCTCGGGCCCTGAGCCTCGCTGGACGGGGTGCCGTTGGTCTGGTTCGAGTAGACGAGGGCGGAGACGCCGGCACCCGAGACCCCGCCGACCAGTGCGGCGATGGCGAGTGCGGCGACGAAGGCGACGCTGCCTTTGCGACGATTGGGGTCCTTGGGCGCCTTCTGGCCGACGGACGGCTGCGGGCCGTATCCGTTGGCGTTGGCGTAGGCCTGCTGCTGGGCCGGCGTGGGGGCGTAAATCGGGGTGGAACCGTCCGGGCCCGGAATGGGGCGACCAAAGGCATCCGTGGGGTACGCCGCGGTCTGCGCCGGGGCGGCCTGGGTGTACTGAGGCGTCGGCTGCGCGGGGTGGGCCTGCGCGGCGGCCTGCTGCGCGGCGGCCTGCTGCGCGGCGGCCTGCTGCTCCGCTGCGGTAGGTGCCGGCGCCTGGGCGGCGACTGCGCCGTCTCCAGAACCGAGAACCTCGGTGGGCTGGTTGTCTGCCGGCCGGGGTACGGCGGGCTGGTGATCCGCGACGGCTTCACCGGACGAGTTGACCTCGATGGGTGCGCTGTCATGAGGCTGGTCGGGTGTCGTTCCCGGGTCTTGAGTGTTGTCAGTCATGATGTGCTCCTTCCAAGCGAGGATAGCTTCTCGCCCGAAGCTGAGCGTTTGATATGCGCAGACTGGGAGCAGTCAATGATGAAGCCGTGACGTTGCCCGGCTCGAGGAATGAAGCATTTCCACAATTGCCAGGGACCGGGCTTAACAGCCCGGCCCGCGCGAATTCCCGAGACAGGACTCGGCAACGAGCACAGTGCCGGCCCGGTCGGCGATCGCGGTGATCGGACTGGCCGGAACCAGCACCAGCCCCTGCACGGTGCGCCAGTCCGTTCCTGGAAAGCGATATTCGGCCGAATACGACACGACCAGGCCGATGGTCAGGGTGCCGGTCTGCTCGAAGACGTGGCTGGTCGCGGTCTCCGAGAACTCGGGAAGATTCTGGGCGGCCCAGCTCGACCCACCAGCCACCGCCGTTCGGAATGCGCCGTCGCCGTAGTCCCAACGGAACGCCACCGGAGTGAATCGCACCTCCGCCGCAACGCCGAGCAGCGGTCCGGCCCGCACATGAGCAGACGCTGTCGCGAAGAAGTTGGTCGGTACTCCGACGACCAGCCAGCCGTCGGGTTCCATCCCCTGGCTGGGCGCGGCGGCCTGGATGTTGACCAGATCGCTCACCCGCACAACCAAGTCCGGATCGCAGGGTGTCTGCGGCTGACAGGCGGGTATTGCCGGGTCGGCCGGCAGCACGGTCGGGGTCCGGCGGGGCAACCCTCCCGGCCCAGGGGATGCGTCACCACGGTCGACCGGAACACCCCCGGGAACCGGACTGACGCCTTCCGGCAGGCCGTCCCAGTCATCACCGTCGCCGGAGTTGTTGCCGCCGCCACCACCGGTCCCCTGACGCCCAGGGGTCACGACCTCCTGGTCCGCGCTGAGGTCGACCCCTCCATCCACCACGGTGGCGCTTGCCCCAGGGCACGAACCCTGCCGCCATTGACCAACGGAGCAATCCGCCGCTTCGACGTTAGCCCGTGCGGCGGTTGCAGGCTCCAGATTCGTCAGCCCGACGAAGCTGACCATCATCACTGCTAACAGAAGTTTGTGCCGGACCATACTTTTGATTCCGAAATCTTGAGAGCGGGTGAAGTAGCGGAAGCAGTCACGAACTCGACTTCCAGCGGCAGCCTCAGCGGTCGATCACGCTCTGCTACCGAGAGTCCTGCGGAATCAAGTACGTCACCGTCGCTTGCGTCTGCGCACAGATATGTGCGGATTTGCCAGTTCCCGGAGTCGGATTGCGAGACGGATTGGAGTTGAATCGAGTCGAAGGTTGTCACTCCGACGGCCTTCCAACCCTTCGACTGCCAATCCGCAATTGAGGCCGCTTCACCTTCATGAGCGGCTCCTGTCGAAAGCGACAGATAGTCATCCACCGATGGTCCACCCTCTGTCCAGAGTGCGTCGTAAACGCGGAGGTAGTTCGCGTAGGCCTCGGTGGCCGCAGCGAGCGCCTCCTCGTCGGAGGCGAAGATGGAGGCGACCGTGGGCGTTGCCGACCGAGGCGCGGGCGTCGGTGCCGCCGTGCAGCCCACCGCACCCAACAGCAGACCACCCACACAGGCAGCCGTCACCATCCGCTTCACACCTCGTCGTTCAACGCCCACGATCCCCATGCCGCCACCGTAGGCCAGCAGGCCCTCACCGCGTGAGAGTTATCCACAGCCCCTAAATCGACCGTCTGCGGTTTCACTCGCAGAGGCCCCCACCTTCCCGCAGATCGGGGTAGGAAGCCTTGCGCGTTGCGGAGCCCACGCCAGCAAGATCGACGGTGGATGATTCAGCACCCCTCCTCGGCGCATGGCGGGCGGATGGGGTGGGATGTCGTAAATTTGGGGGTATGCAGCAGGCCACCTCATGACCATCGCCGGCGCTTGGCGGCGCACCGCTCACGGGGCCGGACTCCTCGCCGCCGACGGCAGCATTTCCGCGAGCATCTTCGCCGAGATGAGTGCCCTGGCCACCCGCACCGGCGCCATCAACCTGGGCCAGGGCTTCCCCGACGAAGACGGCCCCGCCGTCGTTCTCGAAGCCGCACGACAGGCCATCACCGATGGCGTCAACCAGTACCCGCCCGGGCGCGGCAACCCCGTGCTGCTCGAGGCGATCGCGCGTCATCAGCAGCGTTTCTATGGGCTGGCCGTCGACCCCGGCACCGAAGTGCTGGTTACCTCCGGCGCCACAGAGGCCCTCGCGGCCACCCTGCTGGCGCTGCTGGAAGCCGGCGACGAGGTGGTCACCTTCGAGCCGTTCTACGACGCATACGGCGGCCTGATCGCCCTCGCCGACGGCGTGCACCGCACGGTGCGGCTGCGCTCCCCCGATTTCCAGCCCGACCTGGATGAGCTGCAGGCCGTGGTGACCGACCGCACTCGCATCATCCTGCTGAACAACCCGCACAATCCCACCGGCACGGTCTTCACTCGCGAGACCCTCGAACTGATTGTGGCTCTCGCGCACAAGCACGACGCCCTGATCGTGACCGACGAGGTCTACGAGCACCTCACCTTCGGGGCCACCCACATTCCGGTGGCGACACTGCCCGGCGCCCCCGAACGCACGGTCACGATCTCCTCCGGCGGCAAGACCTTCAGCACCACGGGTTGGAAGATCGGCTGGCTGAGTGCCCCGGCCGCGATCGTCACGGCGATCCTGGCCGTCAAGCAGTTCCTCACCTACGTCAACGGTGCGCCGTTCCAGCCGGCCACGGCGATCGGTCTGGACCTGCCCGACGCCTACTACGCAGGCATCGCCGCCGACCTGCGGGCCAAACGGGATCTGCTGGCCGGCGGGCTCAGCGCGGCAGGGTTCACCCTCACCGTGCCCCAGGGGTCGTACTTCATCGTGGCGGATGCCTCCGCCCTCGGTCACACCGACGCCGTCGAGTTCTGCCGGGCCCTGCCCGATCTGGCCGGGGTGGTCGGAATCCCGATCACGGCGTTCTGCCTGCCGGAGCACAAGGCCCAGTACGCCTCGCTGGTGCGCTTCGCGTTCTGCAAGCGCGTCGACGTGCTCGAGGAAGCCGTCGCTCGGCTCGCGCGACTCTAGCCGCCGCGAGACACACGAAACGGCCCCCTGATCCAGGGGGCCGTTTCTGTTGCGGTGCGCGGGGCGCTGCGAGTGAGGTTAGACCGCGTAGGCCGGGTAGTCGGTGTAACCCACGGCATCCGGTCCGTAGAACGTGGCCGCGTTGGGCTCGTTCAACGGCAGGTTCTCGAGCCAGCGGCGCACGAGGTCGGGGTTGGCGATCACGGCACGGCCCACCACCACGCCGTCACCCAGACCGTCGTCGAGCAGGGCGATCGCTTCCTCACGGGTGGTCACCTCGCTGAAACCCGTGTTGACCAGCAGCGGCCCGCCGAACCGGGTGCGCAGGGTGCGCACCAGTTCGCCCGCGGGGTCGCGGTTCAACACGCTGAGGTAGGCAAGTCCGAGCGGGGCCAGCCCATCCACCAACGCGCCATAGGTGGCCAGCACATCGGCGTCGTCGGTCTCGAGCGCATCCTGGATGTTGTGCTGCGGCGAGATCCGGATGCCCACCCGGTCGGCGCCGATCGCGGCGGCCACGGCTGTCGCCACCTCGATCACGAAGCGGGCACGGTTCTCGGCCGAGCCGCCGTAGAGGTCGTCGCGCTGGTTGGAGGCCGGGGACAGGAACTCGTGCAGCAGGTACCCGTTGGCACCGTGGATCTCGACGCCGTCCAGGCCCGCCGCGACGGCGTTGCGGGACGCCTGCACGAAGCCGTCGATGATGCCGGGCAGGTCTTCGAGGGTGAGCGCACGCGGCACCGGGTAGGCCAGCTTGCCCTTGTAGGTGTGGCTCTCACCCTGGATGGCGATGGCGCTGGGGGCGACGACCTGAAGGCCGCCGTTGGTCTCCGGGTGGGTGACCCGACCGGCGTGCATGACCTGCGCCACGATGCGTCCTCCGGCGGCGTGCACGGCGTCGGCCACCTTGGCCCAGCCGTCGACCTGCTCCTCGGTGACGAGGCCGGGCTGGCCCGGGAAGCCCTGGCCGGCCTTGTCGGGGTAGACGCCCTCGGAGACGATCAGACCGAGGGTTGCCCGCTGGCGGTAGTGCTCGATGTTCAGCGCGTTCGGGATGCCGTCGACACCGGAACGCATCCGGGTCAACGGTGCCATGACCATTCGGTTGGGCAGCTCGAGGGCGCCAAGGTTCAGCGGGGTGAAAAGACTCACGTAGTGCTCCTTCTATCTGTGTGATGCGGACGCAGTGGATGCGCGGCTGTGCCGCAGTTGTCGGACACGCGTCCCGTTCAGCAAACAGTGCGGTGGCACCCGCTATTCCGCCTTGAGGCGATGAACAGCCGGCACTCAGGCTCACCCGGTCGCCAATCCCCCTGCTCTGCCGCACCGAACCACCGGTATGAGCACCGCCACCGCCGGCCTGGGCAGGCTTGACGCCGACCTGGGCTACTCCCCGTTCGCCCTGTCCAGCGACCCCGGCCAGTTCGGTCTGCGCACCAGCCTGATCGAGACTGCTCTCGGTCCGGTGACCGTGCGACACGGCAGAGCCGGCGCCCCTGGTGGCACCGGCACCGCGACGATCCTGTTGCACGGCGCCGCCGGGTCCTGGACCACCTGGACCCCGTTGATCACTGCGGCCGACGGCGTCGCGGGAGCCCCGCTCACCGACCTGATCATCCCGGACCTGCCCGGGTGGGGCGACACTTCGCTGCCGGTGGACGAAGACGCCGAGACCATCGAGTCGTTGGCCACGGCGGTGGCCCGGATAGCCGAGACCCTGGGCTACCAGCGGTGGCAGGTGATCGGGCACTCGCTGGGCGGCTTCGTCGCCCTCGAGCTCGCGGCGCGCGCGCCCGAGCAGACGCGGTTCGTCGGGCTTGTGTCTGCCACGACCTTCAGCGTCATCGAGAGCGTGCGGCATCCGCTGACCAGGTTCGCGGTGCTGCCCGGTTTCACGGCACTGCTCGGGGTCATGCGCGTGCTGACGGCCTGGGGCTCAATGGGCCGCGCTCTGCCGGGCGGCCTGCACAGGCTGGGTCTACTGGGCCACCTCACGGCCCCGCTGTTCGGCGACCCCGGCCGGATCGACGGGAGCATCGTGGCGGCCCTGGCTGCCGAGGCGCGGCCTCGTTCGTTCGTCTTGGCCGCCGGCCGAGCCGGGCGGTACGACGCCGATGCGGCCTGGGCACGCATCCGATGCCCGGTGCGATCCGTGCACGGCGATCGAGACGTCTTCGTCACCGACGACGACGACAGCCGGATGGCCGCTGTCATCGCCGACCTCGAGGTCACGGTGCTGGCCGGCACCGGTCACTTCGGGCACGTCGAGCGCCCGACAGCCGCCCTGCTCGCAGTGCTGCCGCGAGCAGGGTGCCAGGTTCAGCCCTTGTTGACAGGGATGCCGGCGGTGAGGCCGCCGTCGACCACGAACTCCGACCCCGTGGAATAGCTCGAATCGTCGCTGGCCAGATACAGCACCAGCTGGGACACCTCAGAGGGTTCGGCGCTACGGCCGAGCGGGATCTGCAACATGTGGTGGTACAGATTCTGGGTCATCGGGGTGACGATGAAGCCCGGGTGGATTGAATTCACCCGGATCCCCATGGCCGCTACGTCGAGCGCCACCGACTTGGTCAGCCCGCGCACGCCGAACTTCGACGCGACATAGGCGTGCAGGCCCGCGCTGCCGCGCAGCCCCTCCACCGACGAGACGTTGATGATCGAGGCACCCCTGGTGCTCTTGGCAAGCTCGGGCACGGCCGCCTGAATTCCGAGGAAGGTGCCGGTCAGGTTGATCTCCAGGGTCTTGTTCCACACGTTCGCCGGGAATTCGACGATCGGTGCCCCATTGGCGATGCCTGCGTTGTTCACCAAGACATCGAGACTTCCGTATCGCTGCACGGCGTGCGCGACGGCCGTCGCCCAGTCCTCTGACCTGGTGACATCCAGGTGGGTGTAGCTGGCGGCATCGCCCAGCTCGGCCGCGAGCGCCTCACCCTCGGCGTCGAGAAGATCGCCGAGCACCACCTTCGCGCCCTCGCTCAGCAACAAGCGGGCGTGCGCTGCACCCATCCCCCGCGCACCGCCACTGATCAGAACAACTTTGCCCTCTACCCGACCCATGATTCCCGTCCTTCGAACGATTGAAGAGCGATACTTTGATAGTTCACTCATAACGGAGCGTACTCCGCAAATGGGCCAAACCGGCGGCTTCCACCGAACCGCACCCGCCCCGAGATCCGCGCCGCACCTCGCCGACGCGGCATAATGATGCGGATGACATCCTCGCCGGGGGCCAGCCCCGTTCAGCACGCACGATCGAGCGTGCCCGTGCCGCTCGGGCGCCGTGAACGCGGCAAGCTCGACAAGCAGGGCCGGATCCACGCGGCCGCCGCCGCCCTCTTCGCCGCTCGTGGTTATTCGGCCGTGACCACACAGGAAATCGCCGACCAGGCCGACGTGGCCATCGGCACCCTGTTCAGGTACGCGACGTCCAAGGCCGAACTCCTCACCATGGTTTACAACGCCGACCTGCGCGCCGGCATCGACGCCGGCCTCGCCGCCGCCTCGCCCGACGCCGACCCGACCGAGCGGATCATGCTTCTGCTGGGTCCCCTGCTGTCCTCCGGCATCCGTCAACACGAGAACATGGCCGCTTACCAACGCGAGATTCTCTTCGGCGACCCGGATGGCGCTTACCGCGCCGAGGCCCTCGACCTGGTCGATCGGCTGGAATCGTCGATTGCCGGCACACTGAGCCAGCTGGCCGAGCCCGGCTCCGGACCGCGCTTACGGCCCGGAGTCGACGTCAAGCTCGCTGCGCGCAGCATTTTCTCCGCCCTGCACATGGAGATTATTCGCACCGGGCTCGGCCGCGAGACACCCGCCGATCTGCCCGGCACCCTGCGGGCCGAAATCGACCTGCTGATGCGCGGAATCTCCCTCCCGACCACCTGAACCAGAACCGCGCGGGCATTCCCCCCGATCCGCTTGCGCTTTGCGATGCGGCAGAGGAGAGTTGAGAGATACTCCGGTTCTTCTGTCAGTGCCCCATCAACGCTTTCACCCGTTCCCGGCACCGCGCGTGGCCAATCTGGAAGTGAAAGTGACAACTCATGGGCACCCTGTCCTACGACCGGGTCGTCGTCGAGTTTGACGACAGGATCCTGACGCATCTGCAAGTCGTTATCGTGCAGAAGCTCCGCCGAGGCGAAAGCTTCCTCTTCTCCTGGCGCAATGCCATGGAGGTCGGTGACGGTCGCAGCTCGGCATGGATGAATCCGGCGATCCCGCTCTATTTCAAGTTCACCGGTGGGCACACGCCGACGCTCAATCCCGAGTGGATCGCGCAATTGACGCGCTCGGCGAACAGCTCCCAGGGGCTGATCGCCACGAGCGAAGAACGTAGCGTCGATTCCGGGCACTCCGGTGGCACCGACGTGAGGTTCGCGGTGAAGTCCGCCGCCTCGTTGCCGAAGTCGTCGGTGGCCGCGCCCGAGTAACCGGTTCGGACCCGGCTAGAGGGGCACCACTCCGAACCGGCGGAGGGCCAGGGCGGGGTTCACCGTGCGCACCTCAGCGAGCCGGGCGGTTGAGATCCAGCCGACGGCCACATCGGTCGTCTCACCGAGCGTGACCAGTTCGACCCCCATCGGATCGACGACCATGCTCGCGCCGACGCCGCCGGGCGGCGCATGGTCGGCCGCTGCCACATAGACGGTGTTCTCGAGCGCACGCGCCGTGAGCAGCGTGCGCCAGTGCTGTTCCTTGAGCGGCCCGCGCACCCATTCCGCCGGAACGAGCACGAGGTCGGCGCCGGCGTCGACGAGACGCCGGGTCACCTCGGGGAATCTGATGTCGTAACAGGTCTGCAGGCCCACGGTGATGCCGGCCACGTCGAAGGTCTGGGGCGCTTCGATGGTGCCGGCGAGCACCCGATCGGACTCCCGCGCGCCGAAAGCGTCGTAGAGGTGCAGCTTGCGGTAGCGGGCCACGATCAGCCCGGCGGGGTCCACCGCCACGAGGGTGTTGTGCACCCGTTCTGTGTCGCCGGTCCGCTCCAGCAGACCCGCCACGACGTGCACGCCCAGCTCCGCGGCCAATCGGCCGAGGGCGCTCACGAACGGCCCATCGAGGTTTTCGGCCGCCGCAACGGATGCTGCGCCCAACCGGCTCTCAAAGAACGAGGAGTACTCGGGGAACACCACGATGCGCGCCCCCCGCGCCACGGCGGTCACGGCCAGCGAACGCATCTGGGCCAGATTCGCGGCCTGGTCGGCGCCGGGCGCGAACTGCGCCACGGCCACCCCGAGTTCGTCTCGTGTGCGCGCATCCACCATGCCGCCAGCCTAGCGGCGGCTTCCCAGCTTGACCGTCGGCAGGTCGCGAGCGGAGCGGCCCTCAACGTGCCAGCATGAGACCCTGGTGCAAGTGGAGGGTGACGGATGAAGATCTTGGTCGTGGAAGACGATGACCAGATGGGCGCCCTCATCGAACGCGGCCTGCAAGCCGAGGGGTACGAGACCGCGCGGGTCTCCAACGGCGTCGATGCCCTGATCGCCATCTCCGGCGACGGCTTCAGCCTGGCCGCCATCGATGTGATGCTGCCGCAGATGTCGGGATTCGAGATCTGCCGGCGCATCCGCGAGTCGGGCAGCACCATGCCCGTGCTGCTGCTCACCGCACGCGACACCGTTGACGACAGGGTCTTCGGTCTGGACAGCGGCGCCGACGACTACCTCACCAAACCGTTTGCCTTCGCAGAGCTCTCCGCCCGGGTGCGTGCCCTGCTGCGCCGCCGGTCGATGGGCGCCCCGGCCACCGTGGAGATCGGCAACCTCGTGCTGGACTCGCGCGACCTGCGGGTGACCGTCGCCGGGCGCGCGGTGTCGATGAGCCCCAAGGAAGTGGCGCTGCTGCGGCTGCTCTGCTCCAGGGCCGGCAGCACCGTGGACCGCACCACCATCCTCGAAGAGATCTGGAACGGCACGAACCACATCGACCCCAACATCGTCGATCAGTACATCAGTTACCTGCGTCGCAAGATCGACACCGATGCCGCCGGCGTGCGGATCGTCACCGTGCGCGGCACCGGATACGCCGTGGAACTCGTCGAATGAGGCGGCCCACCCGGTGAGCCGTCTCCGTCACATCTGGTGGCCGGCGCTCTCGATCCGCGCCCGCATCACCGCGGGCAGCCTGCTCGTGGCCACCGTGCTGTTCAGCACCGCCGCGTTCTTCTTCCGCCTCGAGGTGCAATCCATCCTCACGGAGACGAACGAGACGATGTTGCGCAACGACGCCGAGTCTCTTCTCGGCCAGCTCGCGACCGATCCCACCGAGGCGATTCGCAGCCCGAGCGAGGGCCAGCTGTTGGCCATCGTCGACCCGGCCGGGAACGTGCGCAAGTCGTCACTCCCGCGCAGCCTGGACCGGCAGATCGATGCTCTCACCGAGCTGGGCCCCGATCCGCAGACCGTGAACACGCCCGCCGCCACCTACCTGGTGTCGGCCACCCCGGTGACCTCGGATGCGGGCGATTGGCTCGTGATCGCGGCTCGCAGCCAGCAGGCCCCCACGCTCCTGCTCGACGAACTCACCGGGGTGCTGAGTCTCGGCACCCTGATTCTCACCGCCGGCTTCGGGCTGGCCTCGTGGCTTCTCACCGGTGCCGCCCTGCGCCCGGTGACCCGCCTGCGCGAGGAGGCCGAGAGCCTGAGCACGACGGCGTCCTCGGCCCAGCTGCGGGTGCCCGCCGGGCGGGACGAGGTGAGCCAACTCGCCCGCACCCTCAATGACTTCATCGCGAGGCTCCGGCGAGGCGTCGACCGCGAAAAACAGATCGTGTCCGATGCCAGCCACGAGCTGCGCACTCCCCTCGCGGTGCTGCAGGCGCAACTCGAGCTGGCCCATCTCAACTCCGGTGACGCGCCGGCCCTGGAGCGCGACATCCGCGATGCGTCGGCGACCGCCCAACGGCTCAGCCGGCTGGCGACCAACCTGCTCGAACTGAGCAAGCTGGAGAGCGAGCAGGCACCGCCGGAGACCGACTGGGCCGGCCTCG
Source organism: Cryobacterium sp. W22_MBD10_FK3 (assembly GCF_052113745.1). Taxonomy (NCBI): domain Bacteria; kingdom Bacillati; phylum Actinomycetota; class Actinomycetes; order Micrococcales; family Microbacteriaceae; genus Cryobacterium; species Cryobacterium sp. W22_MBD10_FK3. The sequence goes on along the minus strand of NZ_JBGQOH010000007.1, from coordinate 155,746 downwards.
TCGGAGAGATCACGGCCTCGGTGGACCGGGCCAGGATTGTGCGGGAAGGCCACGAACTGGAGGTCGTCTACCGCATCGACGACGACGACCCGGTGGGCCGGTACGGGATTTCCAGCACCAATATGGGCCAGCTCCTCGACAACCTCATCACCAACGCCATCGCGGCGATGGCCGGCCACGGCAGCGTCACCGTCACGCTGATGCGCTCCGGTGGCGGCGCCCTCCTCACCGTTGTCGACACCGGCCCCGGGCTACCCGAATCCTTCATTCCCCTGGCCTTCGACAGGTTCTCCCGCCCCGACAACTCCAGGTCGAGCAGTTCCGGCGGATCGGGGCTCGGCCTGGCGATCGTGCACGCCATCGTCGAACGGGCCAACGGGTCGGTCCTGCTGCGGAACACCGGCGCGGGGCTGGCGGTCGAGATCCGGTTGCCCCGGCACATCCGCTGAGCAGGCGCCGCCACGCCCGAGCGCAGAATCGGCTGTCTGAGAAAGTTCGCAGGCCAACCGACACCGTCCGGCGGCAAACGTTAACCCGAGGGTTCTAACGTCTGCACGTGACGACTGTTCTCGCCTCTCCCACCGTCGAGGTCCTGCGGCCTTCGACGTGGCGGTCGCGTGGTTTCGCCGGCACCGCCGCCGCGCTCGGCCTGGTGGGCTTCCTGGTTTCGGCCGCCGGATCCTGGCGGCCGTCTTTTTGGGGCGACGAGGCGGCCAGCGTCCTCTCCGCCGAGCGGAGCCTGCCGTCGCTGTTCCGGATGCTCGGACACATCGACGCCGTGCACGGCACCTACTACCTGTTTCTGCACGGCTGGATCGACCTGTTCGGCGCCAGCGAGTTCTCGACCAGGCTGCCCAGCGCCCTCGCTATCGGCGCCGCCACCGCGGGTACCGCGATGCTGGCCAGGCTGCTCGTCAACCGGCAGGTCGCCGTGACCGCCGGCCTGGTCTTCGCGGTACTGCCCAGGGTCACCTACATGGGCGCCGAAGCGCGTTCCACGGCGCTGGCAACCATGCTGGCCGTCTGGACCACCGTGCTGCTCGTGCACCTCCTCAGGGCGCGACCGGCGAACCTCGGCTGGGGCGTCGCGCTGTGGGCCGCGTACTCAGCCCTGCTCGCCGCCGGCATCTACGTGTTCCTCTACTCTGTGCTCCTGCTTCCCGTGCACCTGCTCCTCGTGATTCTCCTGGCTGGTCGGCCGTCCACCATCCCTCTCGCAGCCTGGGGCGCTGCCGCGGCGAGCGCGCTCCTGGTCGCCGCCCCGGTGATCTACTGGGGGTTCACCGAGCGCGGCCAGATCTCCTTTCTCGGCCGCCGAGCCCAGGTGGGGGTACTCGACGCCGCGATACACCAGTGGTTCGGCACCGCTCTGCTGGCGGCACTGGCGTGGGGACTCATCGTGCTGGGTTGCCTGGCCACCTTCGTGCCACGCTTCGACGCCAGCAGCGCTGGCCGGGCCCGCGCCCCTGGCGACCCCCGGCGTGCACCGCGCCGGGAACTGCTCGTCGTGCTGGCCTGGCTGCTGCTTCCCAGCGCCGTGCTCCTGCTGGGCAGCTACCTCGTCACGCCGGTGTACTCGCTGCGCTACATGTCGATCTGCGCTCCGGCCGCGGCCGTGGCGGTAGCCGTGGGTATCGGCGCGCTCCGGCACCGCTGGGCCCAGGCCGGGGTGCTGCTGCTCGTGGCCGCCCTCGCCCTGCCCGGCTATCTCGCGCAGCGCACGGAATTCGCCAAGAACGGTGGCAGCGATTGGCGCCAGGTGGCCGACGTGCTGCGCACCGACGCACGTCCCGGCGATGCGGTGGTGTTCGACGAGAGCACCAAGCCGTCCCAGCGCCCGCGCTTGGCCATGCACCTGTACCCGGCGGCCTTCGTCGGGCTGAGGGACGTCACCCTCGACGAGCCCTACCAGGACGTCGACTGGCTGTGGGACACCACCATTCCGCTGGACCAGGCCACCTCGCGGCTGGCCGGCACCGACCGGGTGTGGGTGCTGCAGAACGTGGGCAGCACGCAAACAACGACCGGTACCGACGTCGACGTGCTCGAGAACCTGGGCTTCACCGTCACCTCCGCCCGCACCATCAATCGCACCATCATGATCGAACTGACAAGGTAGATATATGCCATCCACTGTGGTCATCATTCCCACGTACAACGAACGAGAGAATCTCGGCCCGATCATCGGTCGCGTGCGCGCCAGCGTTCCCGATGCCGACATCCTGGTCGTCGACGACGCCTCCCCCGACGGGACAGGCGCCCTCGCCGACCAATTCGCGATGTCGGATTCGAAGGTGCAGGTGCTGCACCGCGCCCAGAAGAACGGTCTCGGTGCCGCCTACCTCGAGGCCTTCGACTGGGCCGGCGCCCGCGGCTACGACTACCTGGTGCAGCTGGATGCCGACGGCTCCCACCAGCCGGAACAATTGCCCAGCCTGCTGTCGGCCGCGCTCACCACCGACGTCGTCATGGGATCCAGGTGGATCCCCGGCGGGCGGGTGGAGAACTGGCCGTGGCACCGCCGGATGCTGTCCAGGGGCGGCTCGGCCTACTCCCGACTGCTGCTGAGGCTCCCGCAGCACGACGTCACGGGCGGGTACCGGGTGTACAGCGCCGACGCTCTCGAACGGATGCGGCTGGGCAGCGTCGACAGCCTCGGCTACTGCTTCCAGATCGACATGTTGCTGCACGCCGTGCGCGCCGGGCTGCGCGTGGTGGAGGTGCCGATCACTTTTGTCGAACGAACCCGGGGCAGTTCCAAGATGAGCGGGGGCATCGTTTTCGAGGCCATGGGACGGGTCACGATCTGGGGCCTGACCGGCCGCGGAGCCCGGCACAGCAACCCGGCCCCTGCACCGCGGCCCACCCCGGACGCCTGATCATTCGCCACGCAAGCGGGTTGCGAAACGAGAGGGTGTCGGCTTCAGGTCACAATGACTATATGATGGACATCACGTTAGAGTCACACTGACCTTTAGTCGATGGATGCCCCGATGACCGATTCCCACCCGCCCGTGCTTGCGGTGTCGACGGTCATCTTCGCCCTTCGGCCCGACGTTGAATCCGGGTTCATGACCCTGTGGCTGCCGCTCGTGCGACGCACCAGGGATCCCTACCTGGGCTTGTGGGCTCTGCCCGGTGGCTGGCTGCCGCCGGAGGAAGAGCTCTCGGCCGCCGCCGCCAACACCCTGCGCGAAACCACCGGGCTCACCCCCAAGTACCTGGAGCAGCTCTACACCTTCGGTGACCTGAGCCGCTCGCCCGGCAGCCGGGTGGTCTCGGTCGTCTACTGGGCTCTCGTGCAGTCCACCGAGGCCGAACTGGCCGTCGTCGACGACAATGTGCAGTGGTTCCCCGCAGACCGGCTGCCCGACCTCGCCTTCGACCACAACCGCATCGTGGAATACGCCCTCTGGCGGCTGCGCACCAAGGTCGAGTACTCCCGCATCGCGCACGCCTTCCTCGGTGACACCTTCACCCTGGCGCAACTGCGTGATGTGCACGAAGCCGTGCTGCAGAAGCCCCTCGACCCGGCGAACTTCCGTCGCACGATCGAGTCATCCGGTTCCCTGGTCGACACCGGCCTCCGCCTGGCCGGGGTTCCGCACCGCCCGCCGCGGCTCTACCGCTACAACGACTCCCAGTCGCTGGCCGAACAAGGCCCGCTCGGCCCGCTGGCCGGTTCCCCCCAGACTCCCCTCCGACCCACCCCGCACTCCCCGAGGAGCACGACATGACCATCGCATCGGTCGACCGCACCATCCGCCTGATCAGCACCGGAGAGGCCGCCGGCAGCACCTGCACGCCCGACCTCGCCGTTGACCCCTGGTACTTCGACGACAAGGCACCCGGCTACGGGCCCGGCTCGTCGATGGGCGACGTCATCCCCACCGGCTCCCCCCGCCAGGGCGAGCTACCCGCGCGCTACCGCACGGCATCGAATGCCGACCTGGACGACTGGATCCGCGCCGCCAAGGCCACCCTCGGTGAGAGGGTCGTGGTGCTCGGCCACTTCTACCAGCGCGCAGAGGTGCTCCAGCACGCCGACTTCGTCGGCGACTCGTTCCAGCTCGCCGTGGCCACCCAGAGCAGGCCCCACGCCGAGGCCATCGTGTTCTGCGGTGTGCACTTCATGGCCGAGACCGCCGATCTGCTCTCCCGCCCCGAGCAGGCCGTGATCCTGCCCAACCTCGCCGCGGGATGCTCGATGGCCGACATGGCCGACATCGACTCGGTCACCGAGTGCTGGGAGCAGCTCGAAGAGCTCTACGGCACCGAACCGGATGCCGATGGCCGCGTTCCCGTGATCCCGGTCACCTACATGAACTCCTCCGCCGCGCTCAAGGGTTTCTGCGGCGAGCACGGCGGCATCGTCTGCACTTCCTCGAACGCCGAGACCGTGCTGGAGTGGGCCTTTGAGCGCGGCCAGCGGGTGCTGTTCTTCCCCGACCAGCACCTGGGCCGCAACACCGCCAAGGCCATGGGCGTGCCGCTGGAACAGATGCCGATGTGGAATCCGCGCAAGCCGCTCGGCGGCAACACCGAGACCGAGCTCGAAGACTCGCGGGTGATCCTCTGGCACGGCTTCTGCAGCGTGCACCGCCGGTTCACCGTCGACCAGATCGACGCCGCTCGCGCCGAGCACCCCGGTGTGCGCGTGATCGTGCACCCGGAGTGCCCGATGGCCGTGGTGGACGCCGCCGATGAGTACGGCTCCACCGACTACATCGCCAAGGCCATCGCCGCCGCTCCGGCCGGGTCGACGTTCGCGATCGGCACCGAGATCAACCTTGTGCAGCGCCTCGCCGCCCAGTACCCGCAGCACACCATCTTCTGCCTCGACCCGGTGGTCTGCCCGTGCTCCACTATGTACCGCATCCACTCCGGCTACCTGGCCTGGGTGCTGGAGGCCCTGGTGGGCGCCGAGGAGATGCCGGCCGAGGTGCTCAACCGCATCACTGTGGCCGACGACGTGGCCGACCACGCCAGGGTCGCGCTCGAGCGGATGCTCGCGGCCAAGCCGCCCGCGGCTGGACCGGTGGCAGCCGTCGCCGCCCCGGTGGGAGCCTGACCATGGCACGCGTGCTGGTCGTCGGCAGCGGACTGGCCGGCCTGATCGCCGCGGTGCGGGCCACCGATACCGGCCACCGGGTGACCCTGGTGACCAAGGCCGCCCTCTCCGACAGCAACACCCGGTACGCCCAGGGCGGCATCGCCGCGGCCCTCTTCCCCGACGACTCGGTGGATGCGCACATCCTCGACACCCTGAGGGCCGGCGCGGGCCTCTGCGATCCCGCCGCCGTGCAGGTGCTCTGCGAGGAAGGCCCGGCCAGGGTGCGGGACCTGATCCGGTTCGGGGTCGACTTCGACCGCGACGAGTCCGGCATCACCCGCGGCCTGGAGGCCGCGCACTCCCGGTCACGGGTGCTGCACGCCGGCGGAGACGCCACCGGCGCCGCCATTGAGACCGCCCTGGTGCACACGGTGCGCGAGCGCGCGAACCGCGCCCACGCCCTCGGCGGCGACCAGATCACCATCCACGAACACACCATGCTCGTGGACCTGATCGTCGACGACGGCCGGGTCTCCGGCGCGCTCCTGCTCGGGCCGGACGGCGCCCAGCTCGCCGTGTCCGCCGACGCCGTGATCCTCGCCACCGGCGGTGCCGGGGCGCTCTACAAGCACACCACCAACCCGGCCATCGCCACCGGCGACGGCGTGGCCGCGGCCTGGCGGGCCGGCGCCGCGATCGCCGACGTCGAGTTCTACCAGTTCCACCCCACCGCCCTGGCGGTTCCCGGCACTCCCCTGGTGTCCGAGGCCGTGCGCGGCGAGGGGGCGGTGCTGCTCAGCAGCCAGGGCGAACGCTTCATGCCGGCTATCCACCCGGATGCCGAACTCGCGCCCCGCGACATCGTGGCCCGCAGCATCGCCGCGCAGATGAAAAAGCAGGACGGCGCACCCGTGCTGCTGGACGCGACCGGCCTGGGCCGGGAACTGCTCGAGGGTCGTTTCCCCACCATCACCGCGGCCTGCCGGGCCGCCGGCCTGGACTGGGCACTCGAACCGATCCCGGTGGCCCCGGCCGCGCACTACTGGATGGGCGGCGTCGCCACCGACGGCTGGGGCCGCACCTCCCTGGCCGGCCTCTTCGCCGTTGGCGAGGTCGCCCGCACCGGAGCGCACGGCGCCAACCGCCTGGCGTCCAACTCGCTGCTGGAGGCCGCGGTCTTCGCCGACCGTGCCGTGCGCGCCCTCGGCGAACCCGAGCAGCGCCCGCCGCTCTTCGACGACGGAACCTTGCCGGCCGGCGACCCCGTTGACTCCGACGTCGACGACGCCTTCGCCGCCTTCGACGCTGGGCTGGGCGACGCGCACACCCTCGTCGACCGGGCCGCGCTGCAGGACCTGCTCTGGGAGGCCGCCGGGGTGCACCGCGCCGGCACCGGCCTCACCCGCGCCGCCGTGACCCTGGCCGGGTGGCAGGCCGTTGACCGGCGGCAGGCCGGCGTCGCCGAGCTGGAGACGGGCAACCTGCTCGACCTCGGCCGGCTGATCGTGGCCGCCGCCCTGGCCCGCGAGGAATCCCGCGGCGCCCACCACCGCGCCGACTTCCCCGACAGCCGGCCGGAACTGGCCCGGCCCCGCTTCACCCGCCGTCTGATGCGGCCGACCCACTCCTTTGTCACAGTTCCGCCGCAGCCTTCGGAGGCCATCGCATGCTGACCACTTCCGCCATCGATACCGTCGTCCGGGCCGCCCTCGACGAGGACGCGCCGTGGGGCGACCTCACCTCCGAGATGCTGATCCCCGCCGATGCCGTCGCCACCGCCCAGCTGGTGGCCAGAGAAGCCGGCGTCTTCAGCGGCGGTGCCGTCTTCGCGGCCGCGTTCCGCCTGGTCGACCCCCGCATCGCCGTGCACCTGCACGTCGCCGACGGCGCCGTCTTCGCGGCCGGCGACCTGCTCGCCGAGGCGTCCGGTCCCGCCCGGGGCATCCTCACGGCCGAACGCATCGGCCTGAACTTCGTGCAACGAATGAGCGGTATCGCCGCCCTCACCGCCCGCTACGTGGCCGAGACCACCGGCACCGCGGCCCGCATCGTCGACACCCGCAAGACCACCCCGGGGCTGCGCGCGTTCGAACGCCAGGCGGTGCGTGACGGCGGCGGCCACAACCACCGGTTCAGCCTGTCGGATGCCGTGATGGCCAAGGACAACCACCTCGCCGTGCTCAGCGCCGGCGGCATCGGTCTCACCGAGGCCCTGCTGGCCGTGCGCGCCAAGCTCTCGCACACCACCCACTTCGAGGTGGAGGTCGACACCCTCGAGCAGATCGAACCGGTGCTCGCGGCCGGCATTGACACGATCATGCTCGACAACTTCGACGCCGAGAGCCTGGCCGAGGGCGTGCGCCTGGTGGCCGGCCGGGCCATCGTGGAGGCCAGCGGCGGCGTCTCACTCGAGACCGTGCGGCGGATCGCCGAGGCGGGTGTCGACGTGATCTCGGTCGGCGCCCTCACCCACAGCGTTCGGTCGCTCGACCTCGGGCTGGACGTGGTGATCCTCACCGAGGACTGACGCCCACCCTCCCCTCCTGCGACGCCCGACTCCCGACTCCCGGAGCAGTCATGATCTACCTGGACAACGCCGCCACGGCGCCGCTTCGCCGTGAGGTCGCCGAAGCCATCTGGCCGGTTCTGACCCGCGGGTTCGGCAACCCGTCCAGCCACCACCGGGTGGGCGAGGCCGCCGCGGCCACTCTCAAGGCCGCCCGGGCGCGCATCGCCCGGGTGCTGGGCTGCCGGCCCGGCGAAGTCACCGTCACCGGCGGCGGCACCGAAGCCGACAACCTCGCGGTCAAGGGCCTCGCGCTCGGCAACCCGCGCGGCCGGCACATCATCACCACCGCCCTCGAGCACGAGGCCGTGCTCGAGTCCTGCGACTACCTGCACCGGCTGCACGGCTTCGAGATCACCCTGCTCGCCACGGATGCCACCGGGCGCGTCGATCCCGCCGAGCTCACCCGGGCCATCCGCCCCGACAGCACCCTCGTCACCGTGCACTACGCCAACAACGAGATCGGCACCGTGCAGCCCATCCGTGAGCTCGCCGCGGTCGCCCGCGCGGCGGGTGTGCCGTTCCACACCGACGCCGTGCAGGCCGCCGGCTGGCTGCCCCTGAACGTCGCCGACCTGGGCGTGGACGCGTTGAGCATCTCCGGGCACAAGCTGGGGGCACCGCAGGGCGTGGGCGCGCTGTATCTGCGTGGACGCCTGCCGGTGGAACCGCTGCTGCACGGCGGCGGCCAGGAACGCGGCAAACGCAGCGGCACCGAGAACGTGGCCGGCGCGGTGGGGCTGGCCACCGCCCTCGACCTGGCCGAGGCCGAGCGGGTCGAATTCGCGCCCGCATTGGCGGTGCTCCGCGATTCGTTCGTGGCGGCGGTGCTCGCGAGCACTCCGGGCGCGGCGCTCACCGGGCATCCGGTGCACCGTCTGCCCGGCAACGCCTCGTTCACCTTCGCCGGCACCGGTGGCGAAGCGGTGCTGCTCGAACTGGAACGGCACGAGATCGTCTGCTCGAGCGGCTCGGCCTGCGCTGCGGGCAGCGACGAGCCGTCGCACGTGCTCACCGCGCTCGGCATCCCCAGCGACCTCGCCCAGACCGCCGTGCGGTTCACGCTCTCGGCCAGCACCACGGCCGCCGAGCTCACCGAAGCCGCCGCCCGGGTGCACGACGCCGTCGCCGCCGTGCGCGGCCTGGCCGGCTGAGCCCGCAACTGTTCCCAAAGCGGACAAATGGTTCCGGTGCGCCGGGACCATTTGTCCGCACGGGCAACAGTTGCGGCGCGTGCTGAACGGATGCTGAACGAGCGCCGAATGCCAGCCGAATGGCGGGAAGTGGGACCTTTGGCCCGTGTTTTGGGCGTTGCGGCGTTCTATGTTTGAACCAGAGACAAAGATCCCAGATCGGGTTGTCCAGGAGGAATACTAATGACGATCACAGACCATCCAGTCGCCACTCCATTAGCTGCGCAGATCGACTCCATGGTTTCCGCGGGCGCCGTTGCGCTCAAGGAATACGCAAACTTCACGCAGGAGCAGATTGACTTCATCGTCAAGAAGGCTTCCGTCGCTGCACTGTCCAAGCACGCCGAACTCGCCGTGCACGCCGTCGCCGAGACCGGCCGTGGCGTCTTCGAAGACAAGGCAGTGAAGAACCTCTTCGCCTGCGAGCACGTCACCAACTCCATGCAGAACCTCAAGACCGTCGGCATCATCAGCCGCGACGACATCACCGGCATCACCGAGATCGCCGAGCCCGTCGGCGTCATCTGCGGAATCACCCCGGTCACGAACCCCACGTCGACCGCGATCTTCAAGTCGCTCATCGCGCTGAAGACCCGCAACCCCATCATCTTCGGTTTCCACCCGGGAGCCCAGCAGTCCTCCGTCGCCGCCGCCCGCGTCGTCCGTGACGCCGCCATCAAGGCCGGCGCCCCCGAGAACTGTATTCAGTGGATCGAAGCCCCCTCGCTCGAGGCCTCCACCCTGCTGATGAACCACCCCGGCATCGCCACCATCCTCGCCACCGGTGGAAACGCCATGGTCCGCGCCGCGTACTCCTGCGGCAAGCCCGCCCTGGGTGTCGGCGCCGGAAACGTGCCGGCCTTCATCGAGAAGAGCGCCAAGCTCAAGCGTGCCGTCAACGACGTCGTGCTCTCCAAGTCCTTCGACTACGGCATGATCTGCGCTTCGGAGCAGGCCGTCATCATCGAAGAGCCCCTCTACAAGGAGGCCATGGCAGAGTTCAAGATTCTGCACGCCTACCTCACCACCGCCGCCGAGAAGGCCCTGCTCGAAGACTTCATCTTCGGCGTGACCGCCAACTCGGAGAACTGCGCCGGAGCCAAGCTCAACCCCACCGTCGTCGGCAAGTCGCCGGTGTGGATCGCCCAGCAGGCCGGCTTCACCGTTCCCGAAGAGACGTCGATCATCCTGGTCGAGGTGTCCGGAGTCGGACCGCACGAGCCGATGACCCGCGAAAAGCTGGCACCGGTGCTCGCCGTCATGCACGCCAAGGACGCCGAAGAGGGCATCTCGCTCTCCGAGCAGATGGTGGAATTCGACGGACTGGGCCACTCGGGCTCCATCCACAGCGAGAACCCCGAGATCATCGAGGAATTCGGCAAGCGCGTCAAGGCTGTCCGTATCATCACCAACGCTCCCAGCTCGCTCGGTGGCATCGGCGACATCTACAACGCGTTCATCCCCTCGCTCACGCTCGGCTGTGGCTCGTACGGACACAACTCCGTCTCGAACAACGTGTCGGCGATCAACCTGATCAACGTCAAGCGCATTGGCCGGAGGAACAACAACTTGCAGTGGTTCAAGATCCCCGCGAAGACCTACTTCGAACCGAACGCGGTTCGTTACCTGGCCGACATGCGCAACGTCAGCCGCGTCACCATCGTGACCGACTCGACCATGACCCGCCTGGGCTTCGTCGACAAGATCCTCGACGTGCTCAACCGCCGCGAGAACCGCGTCGCCCTGCAGATCATCGACAACGTGCTCCCCGAGCCCACCGTCGCAGCCGTCGAGAAGGGCGCAGAGGAAATGCGCGCCTTCAAGCCGGACACCATCATCGCCCTCGGTGGCGGTTCGCCGATGGACGCCGCGAAGGTCATGTGGCTGCTGTACGAACACCCCGAAATCGAATTCTCCGACATGAAGGAAAAGTTCTTCGACGTGCGCAAGCGCGCGTTCAAGTTCCCCGACCTGGGCGAGCTCGCCAAGCTGGTCTGCATCCCGACCACATCGGGTACCGGCAGCGAAATGACCCCGTTCGCCGTCATCACCGATGACGTCACCGGAGTCAAGTACCCGCTGGCCGACTACGCGCTGATCCCGTCCGTCGCGATCATCGACCCCGTGCTCACGGCCATGATGCCGTCGTTCCTCGCCGCCGACTCCGGCTTCGACGCCCTGACCCACGCCACCGAGGCGTATGTCTCGGTGTACGCGAACGACTTCACCGACGGCCTCTGCCTGCACGCGATCAAGCTGATCTTCGAGAACATCGAGACCAGCGTCAAGGGCACCATCGGCAGCACCGACGGCAGCGTCATCAAGGCCCGCGAGAAGATGCACAACGCCGCATCCATCTCGGGTATGGCCTTCGGTAGCGCGTTCCTGGGCATAGTCCACGCCATGGCTCACGTCACCGGCGCCCAGCTGCACCTGATCCACGGCCGGGTCAACGCGACCTACCTGCCGCACGTGATCCGCTACAACGGCACCGTACCGACCAAGCTGACCAGCTGGCCCAAGTACGAGCACTACATCGCCCCGGAGCGCTTCCAGGAGATCGCTCGTCACCTCGGACTCCCGGCCTCGACTCCTGCCGAGGGCGTCGAGTCCTACGCCCAGGCCGTCGAGCAGCTGCGCGACAAGGTCGGCATCAAGCCGTCCTTCCAGGCTCAGGGCGTGCCGGAGGAAGACTTCATCAGCCGCCTCGACTCGCTCGCCATGGGCGCCTACGGCGACCAGTGCGCTCCGGCCAACCCGCGCATGCCAATGCTCGAGGACATGAAGACCCTCATGGAGGCCGCGTACTACGGCACGTCGTTCGCCGAGGTTCGCGCCGGACGCGCAGCCGTGGTTGACGCAGCTCTCGAGACCGGTGCAGAGGTTGCCGCCCCGACCGCAGACGCCAAGAAGCCGGCCCGCAAGGCCGGCAAGTAGGCTCCTCGCGTCACAGCAGTAACCGTTCGACCCTGCACCACCACAACGGCCCCGCACACTCGTGCGGGGCCGTTTTGTTGTGCCCTGGCCGGGCGTGACGCAGAGCCGGCCTGCAGGACGTCGCACGGGATCTCGACAGGCTCGATCAACGACGGGGCACGGCCTGCAGGACGTCGCCCGGGATCTCGACAGCTCAACGACGTGGACGCATCGAGCGTCGACGTAGGACGGTCGCATCGAGCGTCGACGTAGGACGGTCGCATCGAGCGTCGACGTAGGAGGGTCGGCCTTCGCCGCTTAACGCAAAAGTCCCGGCCTCTGTCGAGACCGGGACTTTTTCTTGTTGCGGGGGCAGGATTTGAACCTACGACCTCTGGGTTATGAGCCCAGCGAGCTACCGAACTGCTCCACCCCGCGCTACAAGAACTAAGTTACCACAGTTCCGCAAGGCCCTCGAATCGGGGTCTCCCCCCGGGCGCGTCGCGGCCGGAGAGCCAAAACGCGGGTGGTGCGACCGGGTTTCCCCGGCGCACCACCCGCGCGCGGATGAGGCGGCGAACTACGCGCTACTGCGCGTCGAGCAGCACCAGCAGCTCGGCCACCGCATCGTTCAGCTTCTTGTCGGCAACCCCATAGGCGGAGAAGTCACCCGACGTCAGGGCCGCCTGCTTCTCGGTCACGGCCAGCTTGGCTTCCGCGAGGAGCGACCTGATCTGAGCGTCCGTCGCCGGGTCACCGGTCGTCGTCGACGGGGCTGTGCCTTCGTCGACGGGAGCCTCGCCCGGGGCGGGCGCTTCCACGGCCGGCACGTCGGTGTCGCCGGCGTTGGCCCCGGACTCACCGCCGAAGAGCACGTTGAGCGCGTTGTCCAGGGTGTCCTCGAAGGCGATCTGGTCACCGAAGGCCACCAGGACCTTCTGCAGCAGCGGGTAGCTGGTCTCACCGGTGGACTGCACGTACACGGGCTGCACGTAGAGCAGACCGCCACCGACGGGCAGCGTCAGCAGGTTTCCGTTGAGCACAGTGGACTGGCCCTGCTTGAGCAGGTTGAGCTCGGCGGAAATCGTGGGATCACCGTTGAACTTGGCCTGCACCTGGCCGGGGCCGGGCACCGTGATGTCGTTCGGCAGGGTCAGCAGGCGCAGCTTGCCGTAGCCATCCGCCCGTTCGCCGTCGGTCGCACCCGCATCCGCGTCGGCGGCAAGGTACCCCGTCAGGACGTTACGGCTGGTCTCACCGGACGCGTTCGGAATGAACGTGGAGTACAGCGAATACGACGGCGCTTCCTGGCCGGGCATCTGCATCGTCAGGTAGTACGGCGGCTGCAGGGTGGTGTTGGTGCTCGGCGACACGGGGTCGTTCGGCGTGGTCCAGGCGTCGTCTTCGGAGTAGAACGAACCGGGGTCGGTCACGTGGTACTTGCCGAGGACAGCGCGCTGCACCTTGAACATGTCGGCCGGGTAGCGCACGTGGCTCATCAGGTCGCCGGTCATCTCGCTCATCGGCTTGACGGTGGACGGGAAGATCTTCTGCCAGGTCTGCAGCAGCGGGTCGTTCTCGTCCCAGGCGTACAGGGTCACGGAGCCGTCGTAGGCATCCACGGTGGCCTTGACCGAGTTGCGCATGTAGTTGATGTTGTCGAGCGCGAACGGCTGTTCGGGCGTCTCGGTGTCGGCGATGGCATCGCTCAGGCTCACCGCGGTCGAGTACGGGTAGCTGGCCGAGGTCGTGTAGGCGTCGACAACCCATTTGATGCTGCCGTCGACAACGGTCGGGTACGGGTCGGAGTCGAGCGTGAGGTACGGGGCGACCTTCTGCACACGCGTGATGGGGTCACGGTCGTAGAGGATCTGGGATTTCTCGTTGACGGCATTGGCCAGGAAGATCTGCTCGGACTGGAACTTGAGCGCGTAGATCAGCTTGTTGAACGGGCCGCTCAGGCTGGGTCCGCCGTCACCCGTGAAGGTGGTCTGGGTCTGCTGGGCGCCGTCCTCGCCGGACGGGTAGTCCAGCTCGATCGGGTCGGTGCCCTCGGGCGCGCCGACGATCGAGTAGGTCGGCGAGGTCTCGCCGAAGTACACCCGCGGCTCGAATTCGCCCAGGGCTCCGGAGGTGGGGATACCGTTTTCGAGGAACACCGGCTGGCCGTCGGCCGAGCGCTGGTTGCCGTAGGCGGCGACGACGCCGTAGCCGTGCGTGTAGACGACCGAGGAGTTGACCCAGGTCTCGCTGCTCAGGCCGCCGAGGTCGAGGTCACGCACCGCAACCACGGTGTCCTGGGACTTGCCGTCGATCGTGTAGCGGTCCACGTCGAGGTTCGAGGGGAACTGGTAGTACTGCTTGAACTGCTCGAGCTGGGCGAACGCGTCGCTCACCAGCGCGGGGTCGAGGATGCGGATGTTGGCGGTGGTCTCGGCGTCTTCGCGCAGGGCGCCGGGCGTGGCCTCTGTGGTGGCGGTGTACGGGATCTCTTCGACGTCAGCCACACCGTAGGCATCGCGGGTGAGGTCGATGTTGCGCTGGATGTACGGCGCCTCAAGGCTCTTGGCGCTCGGGTCCACCTGGAAGCGCTGCACCACCCAGGGGTAGAGCGAGCCGATCAGCAGGCTGCTCACGAGCAGCAACGCGGTGCCGATCACCGGCAGGCGCCAGCGGCCGATGAAGGCGGTGACGATGAACAGGATGGCGACGAAGATCGCGATGCCGGCCAGGATGGCGCGGCCGGGGATGGTGGCACTGACGTCGGTGTAACCGGCGCCGGTGATCAGGTCGTTGGCCTGGGTGAGGGTGGAGTACTGGTCGAGCCAGATGCTCACGCCCTGCAGCAGCAGGTAGATGGCGGCGGTGACAGCGATCTGCACCCGCGCGGCCTTGGCCACGAAGACCTCACGGCCGGTGATTCGGATGGCCCCGTACAGGTATGACGTCGCGAGGGCGACGAGCGCGGAGATCAGCACGACAGCGGAGCTGAACGCGAGAAGCGACTGGTAGAACGGCAGGTCGAAGAGGTAGAACGACACGTCGAAGCCGAACTGCGGGTCGGTGGTGCCGGCATCCGTGCGGTTGAGCCACATCAGGATCGTCTGCCAGCGCGTCGCGGCGGCGACGCCGGCGAACAGGCCGAGCAGGGCGGGGATGCCGTACATCGCGAGCCGGCGGAGCGGTTCGATGACCTGCTGGTAGCGGTCGATCTGCGAATTCAGCTTGGCGTAGACCGGGCGCAGCCGGTACGCGAGCTGAATGCTCACCCAGACGGGCACGGCCATGCCGAGGAATCCGACCACGAACAGCGCCGCACCGGCGATCCACTGGGTGGTCAGCACACTGAGGAACCCGAGTTGGTCGAACCAGAGCACGTCCGCGTACAGCCCGGCGAAGATGAAGAACAAAATCACCAGCCCTGCGATGATCGCTGCCGTGATGGCGAGCGGGGCACGGCTCCGACGTGGAGCGCTTCCGGCGGATGATGTGGTCACGAATTGGCCTCTTGCTCTGATAGATCGGGGGTCAGACCCTCATTCTATGCAAGCCGTCTCTGGGCAAACCCCCAGTTCGCTGAGGGCTCGCCCAGAAGGAGGGTTGCTATCAGCTTGCCGGGCAGGTCGGCAGGGTGCTGGTGTCTGCTCCGGTGCGGATTGCGTCGAGCGCGGCGAGGGAGTCGTCGAGGGTGTTCACGGCCAGCACGGTCAGACCGTCAGGCACATGCCCGGTCACTTCATCGCAGTTCGCGGTGGGCGCCAGGAACCACTTCGCGCCGGCCTCCTGGGCGCCGAAAAGCTTCTGGCGGATCCCGCCGATGGGACCGACGGTGCCGGACTGGTCGATGGTGCCGGTACCGGCGACCTTCGCGCCGCCCTGGATGGATCCAGGGGTGAGCTTGTCGATGATGCCCAGGGCGAACATCATGCCCGCGCTCGGTCCGCCGACCTTGTCGAGTTGGATGTTGACGTCGAAGGGAAACTGGTATTCCGAGGTGACGTTGATGCCAAGCACCACGTTGCCGTCGATGTCGACGGGGGTGACGTCGACGCTCTGCTCGGTGCCGCCGCGGCTCAGCCCGATGGTGGCAGGGGTGTCGGCGCCGTTGGCGGTGAGCGCGCCGCGCAGGGCGGTGATGTCGGCGACGGCCTCACCGTTCACGGACTCGATGACGTCGTCCGCCTCGATCAGGCCTTCCGCCGGCGCCCCATCAGCCAGCGACGCGACGGTCAGCTCGGTCGGGTAGTCGTAGCCCAGGCTGGTCAGTGCCGCGGCGATGGAGTCCCGCTGCGAGTTCACCATGGCCGCCTGGTTCTGCTCGTCACGCTGTTCGGTCGTGACGTCGGCGGGGAAGACGGACTCCAGCGGCACGACGGCCTGGCTCGGGTCGAGCCAGGCGCCGGCGACCGTCAACCAGTTCAACCGGCTGTCGGGGTTGCCGAGCACCGAGACCGTGAGCAGATCGAGAGTGCCCTCGGTGGGGTACACGGTCTGATCCGGGATCGTGATGAGGTCCGTCTCTTCACCCTCGTACTCGGCCGAGCCCAGGGTGTTGAACACCGGCCCGGGCTTTTCGACCACGTACGGCGCCGGCACCACGGCCAGGGCGAGCCCGGTGACCAGGGCGATTCCCAGCACCACCCAGCCCGTGCGGGAGCCCCGGCGGGGTCGATCGGAGCCCGAATGTGATTCAGCGGTGAAGAGGGCCACCAGGCTCCTTAGAGAGATGTGCGGGGTTACTGCGATCTGTTCGCTACAGGCGACACCGCATGACCCCAGCGTAGGTCATTTCCCAGTTCTAGCCGGGGTTCTCGGGCTAGCGTAGAGGGACGCAACTGAGAGGTGCCTGAAGTGGCCGATGACTCCCGACCCGACGAGGGTCAGAACCCAGAAGACGAATTCCGGGACATGCTCCGAGACATCCTGTCGGGCAAGTCCTCGATCGACCCAGGTCAGCTGGCCGGCGCGGCCGGCCTCCCCAACGATCCCGCCAGTGTCGCCGCGTTGATGAACCAGTTGCAGGGCGCCCTGAAGGGCGGCGGTGACGGCGGCATCAACTGGGAAATCGCCCTGAAGCAGGGCCAGGAACGTGCCGTTGCCGGTCAACTCAGCACCACCGACGCCCAGCGCGCCGAGCTCGAGCAGGCCTTTCACATTGCGGCCCTGTGGCTGGACGATGTGATCAACGTTGCCGAGCTCACCGTGGAACCGCGCCTGATGACCCGCAAGGAGTGGGTGACGGCGACTATGCCGCTCTGGAGTCAGCTGGCCGAGCCCGTGGCGACGAGCATCTCCGATTCGCTCACCAACGTGCTCACCGAGCAGGCTCCAGAGGAGCTCAAGGGCATGCTCGCCGGTGCCAGCCAGATGATGCGCAACCTCGGCGGCACCCTGTTCGCCATGCAGCTCGGCCAGGTCGTCGGTCAGCTTTCCAGCGAGGTCGTTTCCGGCGGCGACATCGGCATCCCCCTGTTCGGTGACCAGCAGGCTGCCCTGCTCCCCCAGAACGTCGCCGAGTTCGGCGAGGGCCTGGACGTGCCCGGTGACCAGGTGCAGATCTATCTCGCCGTGCGCGAGCTTGCGCACGCGCGCCTGTTCCGGCACTCCCGCTGGTTGCGGCTGCACATGATCAGCTCGATCACCGAATTCGCCCGCGGCATCACCATCGATACCGAGCGTCTCGAGTCGCTGGCAGAGGGGTTCGACCCGTCCAACCCCGAGGAGCTGCGCGACGCCATGGTCAACGGTTCGTTGATCCCGCCGAAGTCCGACGCCCAGCTGGCCGCCCTGGCCAGGCTCGAAACCATGCTCGCGTTGGTCGAGGGCTGGGTCGACGTGGTCACGGTGGAGGCGACCAGCCGGCTGCCGCGCGCCGACGCCATCAACGAGACAGTCAAACGGCGCCGCGCCTCCGGTGGCCCCGCAGAATCGGCCTTCGCCACCCTGGTGGGCCTGGAGCTGCGCCCCCGGCGGCTGCGGGAGGCTGCAGCGATGTGGCAGGCCGTGACGGATGCCGTGGGCAACGAGGCCAGGGACGCCCTGTGGGCGCACCCCGACATCCTGCCGACGTCAGAGGACCTCGACGACCCGCAGGCCCTGGTCGCCCGCCTGACCTCCACCGCGAAGGGCGAGCCGCCGGTGCTGGACGATGTTGATCAGGCCCTCGAAGACCTTCTCCGCGACGACAACCCCGACCGCCCCCACGAGGCGTAGCCGGCTCGCCGGTCAGGCCGCGCGGATGAGGGACAGCGCGGTGTCTTCGTCGGTGATCAGGACCGTGCAGAGACCGCTGAGAACCACCGAGCGGGCGATGGCGTGCTTGCGGGGCCCGGCAATCACGGCGATGGCGGTCTTCGCGCGCCGCAACTGCTCGAGCGGGATTCCGAACGTTCGTTCGTCCAGGGCCGGGTCGACGATCTGGCCGGCGCTGTCGATGAACCGGCCCACCACATCCCCGACGGCGCCCTTCCGCACGAGCTCGTCGACTTGGGCAGGGGTGAGGTAGCCGCTGTCGACGTGGGCGGAGCCCTCGTCGGCCTGACCGGCGCTGAAGAGGTACGCGGATGCCGACGAGCCCATCTCGAGCACTGCCGTGACCGAACGGTCGGAGGCGATGGCCAGCTTGGTCTCGACCCGCTCCAGGATCGCGGGGCTGGGCAACAGGGTGAACTGGCCCGCGCCCTTTTGCGCGATGCTCACGGCGGTGGCCGCGGCGGTGCCGGGCCGGGCGTTCAGGCTGACGCCGCCGTTGATCTGCACCACGTTGACACCGTTGGCCCAGCCGGGCTTGAGCTGCACCGAGATGTCGTACAGGGTGCGCCCCCAGCTGATGCCGAGCGTGCGCGGAACCGGGCGCAGGGCACTGAGGTAGTCCGCGGCCGCCTGCGCGGTGCGCTTGTTGAGGTCGAGTTCGTCGACGACCCCCGACGTGGACACCACGATGGCGTCGGCCAGGCCGGTGGCTTCCCGCAGCTGGCGCTCGAGCCCGATGCGGCGGGCCCGCGGATGCACGATCTCGATGCGAATGAACCCGTTCGCCTTGGCCTGGGCCAGTAGCCGGCCGACCTTCCACCGGGTGAGCCGGAGGATCGTACCGATCTCATCCTGGGTCTTGTCTTCTTCGTAGTACAGCTCGGCAGCCCGAATGGACAGCAGCTCGTCGATGTCGGTCATTCGTTGGTGCCTTCCTACGTGGCCCTAGCGTAAGTGGATCTGACCGACCGGTACAACACTCGTTGCCGATCTTGCTCATATGAGCAGGATGGTCACAGGCGGTGCCGGCGCTCCAGATCGTCCTCGAGCAGATGCGGACGAGCGATGACGGCCCCCGCCACGGTGACCGCGAGCGCCGTACCGATCAGGAACAACAGCGGCGCCGTCCAGCCCCCGGTGACCTCGTGCAGCAGGGCGACGCTCAGCGGGCCGAGCGCGCCGAGGGTGTAGCCCACGCTCTGCACGAACCCGCTCAGAGCGACCGAGCCGGCGTGGGTGCGGGTGCGCAGGTTGATCAGCACCAGGACGAGGGGGAACAGCAGCGGTCCGAGGCCGGCCAGAACCACCCAGAGCCAGGTCAGTGTGCCCGGGGCCAGGAGAAGCCCGAGGTCGCCGATCAGGAAGACGGCAGCGCCGAGGTACACGAGCCCGGCCACGTTCTTCATCCGCGCGGTCAGCCAGGGAATCAGCAGGGCGCAGGGGATGCCCATCGCCGCGTAGACCGAGAGCAGCGTGCCGGCCTGGGCGGGGGTGACGCCGGCCGTGTCGATCAACAGCTGTGGAAGCCAGGCGAACATCGCGTAGGCGTTGAGCGAGGAGGTCGCAAACACCACGGCCAGGGCCCAGGCGATCGACGACCCCCAGATCCGGCCCACCAGCGCCGGCTCGGCTTCCTCCACGACGGTGCCGGGAGTCAGCTGCACACGGTGCCGCACGAACATGGTGACCCAGGGCACGAGGGCAATCAGCACCGGCAGCACCCACAGGCCGAGGGACACCCGCCAGCCGGCGGCATCCGCGACCGGCACCGCGATCAGCGGCGGGAACAGGGTGCTCAGCGACAGCATCGTGACGTAGAGCGAGGTGACCAGACCGATCCGGTCGGGGAAGTACTTCTTCACCAGCGGCGGCAGCAGCACATTGCCCACACCGAGGCCGGCGAAGGTGACCACGCTGCCGATCACCAGCACCGGCAGGGAGCCGGCCAGGCCGCGGGTGAGGTGCCCGATCAGCATCGCGGTCAGGGCGAGCACGAGAACGTTCTCCAGGCCGAGCCGGCGCGTGTAAACGGGCGTGAAGATGCCGAAGACGGCGAAGCAGACCGGCGGCAGCATGCCGAGGACGCCGATGGCCGTTGCGCTCAGTGGAACGTCGGTGGAGATCTGGCTGACGATGGGCGAGAGCGCCGCAACGGCGGTGCGCAGGTTGGCGGCGACCAGGACTATGCCCAGCAGCGCGAGGGTTCGCCCGGTCCACAGGGGGCGGGGCGAGTTGGCTGACACTCAGCAAGTCTAGGCTGGAGGGCATGGCAGAATTCGCACGACTCCTCCCTCTCAGCCTGCGGAGCGTCGGCAATGAATCCGGCGTCAACGCGCGCTGGTCCGGGCATCTGGCCGCGACCCTCACCGCCATCGCCGACCTGCTCGCCGGGCTCACTCCCGAGCAGTGGGAGGCGGAGAGCCTGTGCGCCGGCTGGCGGGTGCGCGACGTCGCCGGGCACCTGGTCTGGCGGCTCGGCAGCAGCAAGAGGGAGCTTGTCGGCAGCTCCACCCGCGCGTACGTCGGGCACCACCTGCACCCGAGCCGAGCCATCGACGCGGTCAGCCGGGCCGCGGCGGCGGCCGAGCCCGACCAGCTGGTGGAGCGCTTGCGCGAGATCGCCGCCGCCAGGGCCGCCACGGGCCGGGGCAGCATCACCGAGCTGACCGAGGCCGTTGTGCACGGTCTGGACCTGGCGCATCCGTTGGGCCTGACCCTGCGCATTCACGCGACGGCCGGCGGCGCCGTGGCGCTGCGCCGCAGTCTGATCGCGCCCACCGAGATCAAGGCCGTGCTGCACACCCGCCGGCTGGTGGCCACGGATGCCGAATGGAGTGTCGGCCACGGCACCCCCCTCCGCAGCACGGCGACGGAGCTGATCCTGTTCCTGTTCGGCCGCGGCCCGTTGCCCGCGAACACGCCGCCGGCAGAGCCCTCGCCGGAGGAGCCGACCGTCTGACCCGCCGCGTGACCCGCCGTCTACGGCAGTGGGACGTTCAGGATCGCGCGGGTCTTCACGACGTCGTCTTCGATCTGTCTGATCAGCGGCTCGATGCCGGTGAACGCGACCATGCCGCGGATGTGTTCGACGAAGGCGACTTCGACAACGTGGTCGTAGAGGTCGATCTCCCGGTCGAGCACGTAGGCCTCGACCTGTTTCTGCGGCACGCCGTCGAAGGTGGGGTTGTTGCCGATGGAGATGGCGGCCGGATATCGCTTGCCGTTGTCGGTGAGCCAGCCGGCGTAGACGCCGTCAGCGGGAATGAGCCCCTCGGCCTGCGGTGAGAGGTTCGCGGTGGGAAAGCCGAGTTCGCGGCCCCTGGCCGCACCGTGCACCACGACGCCGCGCACCGTGGGCGTGTGCCCGAGCAGCCGGGTCGCCGCCAGCACGTCGCCGTCGGAGAGCAGTTCGCGGATCCAGGTGGATGAGACCCGGCGCTCCCCGTGCGGCATGACGTCGTCGATCAGGCGCACATCGAAGCCGTATTTTCGGCCGAGTTCGGTGAGCAGCTCGGCGTCGCCGGCACCGCGGGCGCCGAACCGAAAGTCCCGGCCCACCATTACGTGGCGGGCGTGCAGGGTGTTCACCAGGATGTCGCGCACGAAGGCTTCCGGCGGCAACGACGAGAGCGCCCTGTCGAAGGCGAGCACGACGGTGGCGTCGATGCCGGTCTCGCCGAGCAGGTCGAGTTTCTGCTGCACACTGACCAGCTCGGCCGGGCACCTGTCGGGGTTCAGCAGGGCCAGCGGATGCCTGTCGAAGGTGACGACGACGGCGGCCAGGCCCTCCCGATGCGCGAGCGCCTTGAGCTCGGCGATCACGGCGCGGTGGCCGGCGTGCACACCGTCGAACTTGCCGATGCTCACCGCGGACGCCGGCCAGTCGGCCGGCACCGAGTCGAGACCGTTGAGCACCTTCATCGGCGCGTTGGTGGGAACGGCGTGGGCGGCGCTCACGCTGCCGCTCCGTTCCGGCCGGCGCGCTCCGGCGCGTGGCGGGCCAGCCACCACATGCCCAGGACCGGCAGCACCAGCGGGATGAACAGGTAGCCGCGGCCGTAGACCGACCAGACTGTGTCGTGCGGGAACAGTTGCGGGTCGACCAGGCTGAGCGTGCCGATCACGAGAACACCCAGCAGTTCGAAGCCGATGGTGATCCAGGCGATCCGGTACCAGACCTGCCCCCGGTTGATCAAAGCGATGGTGGCGATGATGTAGACCACGGCGGCGAGCGCCGACAGGGTGTACGCCAGCGGAGCCTCGTTGAACTTGCCGACGATCTGCACGAAGGAGCGACCGGTGGCGGCCAGCGCGAGCACGCCGTAGACCATGATCAGCACACGGCCGATTCCGGTCACCCGGCCGGGTTTCGTCGTGCCGGTGGCATTGTCTCCGGAGTCGGTCTTGAGCTCATTCATCGCTCAGTAATTATCGCAGCATCTTCGGGGCGCACGGTGCCGGGCGCGAACCTCGGCTCAGACGCCCTGCACGGTCCAGATCTGCAGCATCCGGTAGACCATGACGGCCACCGACAGGCAGACCACACCGAGGATCACCGTGCTCCAACGGCTGCGTTCGATCAGCGCCCACACTCCCCCGGCTATCGGCAACAGGATGGCGCTGACCAGGTAGGTGTAGAACTCCAGCAGACTGCCGGTGGCCTGGTTCCCGGTGAGGGGCGCGACGATGGCGACCACGAGTTGGGCGATCAGCAGCAGCTCAACAAGCAGGGTCGCCCCCATGCTGAGGTCGGTGGGCTTGCGGCCGGCCAGGCCCAGGCCCAGGCAGAGCAGCCCCGCGGAGGTGGCAATGGCCAGCTGCAGGTAGGTGAACCACTCGATCACGAGGCATCCTCCGCGGCGGCGGGGCCGACGGGCTCGGCCATGGGGGCGTCGGGCGGGAAGTTGACGATCGACTTGGCCTGGCCGGCACGGTACTCCACGAGGCCCACGAGTCGGCCGCTCGGGTCGACGGCGGCGATCGGTCCCGCGTCGGCGGAGCCTTCGGGCGCATCGATGCGCTTGCCGTGGCCGAGGTCGATGGCCTGCTCCTCACTGAGGTCGAGCCTGCCGAAGAGCCGGCTGGCCGCATCCGCCGGCCCGATCAGGGCACTGGCCACGTCGAGCTGGTCGAGCGGGTCGGCGGCATCGATCACGAACGGGCCGATGCGGGTGCGGCGGAGGCTGGTGAGGTGGCCGCCGACGTCGAGGGTGTCGCCGAGGTCGCGGGCCAGCGCCCGGATGTAGGTGCCCGAGGAGCAGACCACGCGCACCTCGAGGTCGAGAAACCCGTCGACCCTGGTGCTGCTGACCAGGTCGAACTCGCTCACGGTGACCGGTCGGGCGGGCAGTTCCACGTCTTCTCCGGCCCGCACCCTGGCGTAGGCGCGTTTGCCGTCGACCTTGATGGCGCTCACGGCGCTGGGCCGTTGGCTGATCGCTCCGGTGAGACCCTGGATGCCCGCGGCGATGGCCGTGGCGGACACGCCGTCGACGACCCCGGCGGCGGCGCGGGTGAGCTCCTCCCCCTCGGCGTCGTCGGTGGTTGTCGCGGCGCCCAGCCGAATCGTGGCCAGGTACTCCTTGTCGAGGCCGACCACATAGGTGAGCAGCCGGGTGGAGCTGTTGATGCCGAGGATCAGCAGTCCGGTCGCCATCGGGTCGAGGGTGCCGGCGTGGCCGACCTTGCGGGTGTTCGCCAGGCGCCTGGTGCGTGCGACGGCGTCGTGGCTGGTCCAGCCCTGGGGCTTGTCGATCAGCACGAGGCCGCTGGTGGTGCTGCCGGGCTTGCGGCGTGGGGCGTTCACTGGAAATCCTTCTTGGCTGAGGTCAGGTAGTGCTCTCCGGCCTCGGCGGCTGTGGCCCCGAGCACCACGTCGAGCTTGCCACGGAACGTGCAGCGCATGAATTCGGCGGCGTCGGGGTCCTCGTCGAAGACGTCGGGAAGCCGGATGGCCAGGAGTGTGTTGAACAACATGCCGTCAGCCAGGAACTCCCTGATGGTGTCCGGCGGGAAGCCGGCCTCGTCGCGCAGCATCCGGTAGATCTCGAGGAAGCCGGCCCTGGCCTTGGCGCCGACGACGGGGTTGTGCCCGCTGATGAAGGCCTGCATGAGCGAGAGCAGGATGCCGCGATCTTCGATGAGGTCGACATAGGCGGCGCCGAGCCGCGTGGCCAGGAGTTCCGCCTCGTCGTCGCCGTGCTCACGCGGTTCGGCGATGATCTGCCTGAAGCCGGCGACCAGGCGTTCGAGGGCCCGGGCCAGCACCTCCAGAAAGAGGTTCTCCTTGGTGCCGAACATGCGCACCACGTAGGGCTGGCTGATGCCGGCGGCCTTGGCCACCTGGTCGGTGGTGGCGCCTGAGTAGCCTCGCTCACCGAAGACCACGCTGGCCGCGGCCAGGATCTGCTCGCGGCGCTCCGCGGCGGGGATGCGCTCGGTGGGCTGGGCGGCTGCGATGCCGGATGACTGGTTCACACTTGACAGGTTATCAGTCGATTACTAATCTCCTATTTTGTAATCATTCAATTACAACATTCTCGGCTTCGTGCCCGAAGGGACCTCCCATGACCACCGCCTCCGACCCGCCAGGCGTACAGCGCCTCAACCGGGTGCCCGTCTGGCTTGCCGTCGTCGCCGCGTCACTGCCCATGTTCATGGACACCCTCGACAACCTCGTGGTGACCAGCGCCCTGCCGGTGATCAACACCGACCTTTCCGCCACCATCGAGGAACTGCAGTGGGTCGTCAACGCCTACTCGCTCAGCTTCGCCACGTTCATGCTGATGGCTGTCGCCATCGGTGACCGGTTCGGTCGCCGGTCGGTGTTCCTGGCCGGCATCGCGGTGTTCACCGCCGCATCGGCTCTCTGCGCGATGAGCGTGGAGCCGTGGATGCTGATCTCTGCCCGCGCGCTCCAGGGCGTCGGTGCTGCGGCGCTCATGCCGCTCTCCCTCACCCTGCTCGTCGGGTCCGTCGCCGACAGGTTCCGGCCGGCGGCCATCGGCATCTGGGGCGGCATCGCCGGCCTCGGGGTGGCCCTCGGCCCGCTCATCGGCGGCGCCGTGGTGGAAGGGTGGAACTGGGAGGCCATCTTCTGGCTGAACGTGCCGCTCGGCCTGCTGTCGATCCCGCTCGTGCTGATCGCGTTGCCGAACAGCTTCGGTGCCCGGCTGCGCGCCGATGTGGTGGGCCTGGTGCTGGCCGGCGGCGGGGTCTTCGGGCTCGTCTACGGGATCGTGCGGGGCAACGAGGCCGGTTGGACCAGCGCCGAAGTGCTCACGGCGCTCATCGGCGGCGGCGCCCTCCTGCTCGTCTTCGTCTGGTGGGAGGGGCGGGCATCCGCACCGTTGCTGCCGCTCAGGCTATTCCGCGACCGCAGCTTCACGGTCGCGAACCTGGTGGGCATCACCTTCAGTTTCGGCATCTTCGGATCGATCTTCATCCTGATCCAATTTCTGCAGATCGTGCAGGGCCACAGCCCGCTCGAGGCCGGCGTGATGACAATGCCGTGGACGCTGGCGCCGATGGTCGTGGCGCCGCTGACCGGCATGCTCAGCCCGAGAACCGGCACGCGGCTGCCAATAGTGCTGGGGCTGGCCCTGCTGGCGATCGCCATGTTCTGGTTGGCCCTCACCATGTCGGCCGACGTCGAGTACGGCGAGCTGGTGGGCGCGTTCATCCTGGCCGGGCTCGGTATGGGCCTGGTCTTCGCGCCGAGCTCCACCGCCGTGCTGGCCAACATGGTGCCGAACGACCACGCCAAGGCGTCCGGCACCAACTCCACCTTCCGCGAGATCGGCGTGGCGCTGGGCGTGGCCGTGCTCACCGCCGTGTTCACCGGTAACGGCGGCACGCTGACTCCGGCCGGGTACGTGGATGCCGCGGTGCCGGCCGTGCTGGTCGGCGCCGGGGTGCTTGCCGTCGCGGCGGTGATCGCCCTCGCGCTGCCGTCCGGACGCCGGGTCGCCCCGACGCCGGAGACGGGCCCTGCCCAGGTTCCGGCGGACTCCGTGCTGGTTCGCGGCTAGTCCCGGCGCCGTCGCTGGGGCTTCTAGGCTGAGGTCATGCGAATTGCTGTGATCGGTGCCGGCGCCCTGGGCGGAACCTTCGCCACCCTCCTCAGCGCGGCGGGGCACGAGGTGACCGTGACAGCTCGCGGTGCCGGTCTGGCCGCGATCCGGGAGCGGGGCATCCGGCTCGAGGGCGGCTTCGGCCAGGCCGAGGCCAGGCCGACCGCCCTCGAACGGCTGGTCGACACCCCCGAGCTGGTGTTGGTGTGCACCAAGGCACAGGATGCCGAGGCCGCCATCCTGGACAACGCCGCGGTCATCGACGGTGCGGCGGTGATCGTGATCCAGAACGGACTCGACGGCGTGAGCACCGCCCGGCGGCTGCTCCCCCGGTCCGACTGCTTCGGCGCCCTCTCGATCATCGCCGCCAACTACACCGAGCCGGGGCTGGTCACCGTCACCACGGCCGCGCCCACCTATCTCGGTCGGGGCTCCGGGCCGGCCGATGCGGCCACCCGGCACTGGCAGGCCGTGCTCGCCGGGGCGGTGCCCTGCCAGGCCATCGACAATTTCGTCGGTGCCCAGTGGACCAAGCTCGTGGTCAACATGCTCAACGCCTTGCCCGCGATCACCGGGCTCAGTGTGCAGGCCGTGGTCTCGAACCGGGGCCTGCGCCGCGTGATGACCCTGAGCATGCGCGAAGCCGTGCGGGTGGGCATGCGCCGGGGCATCCGGTTCGGCGCCATGCAGGCGCTCGGTGACCGTCGGCTGCGGGTGTTCTCGCTGCTGCCGGCCTGGGCCGGCCAGGTGTTGCCGCTGATGATGCGCGCCCGCATGGGCGCGGTGCCCAACCGCGGTTCCACCCTGCAGAGCATCACCCGCGGTCAGCGCACCGAGGTGGACCACCTGAACGGAGCCGTGGTGCGCGAGGCCGCCGTGGCCGGCATGGCCGCCCCGGTGAACACCCGGCTCACCGCACTGGTGCACGAGGTGGAGCAGCGCGGCTCATTCCTCGACCCTGCCGAGGTGCTGGCGCGGTTCAGCAGGAGTCGCTGAACACCCGCTGCGGGAGGTGCCGTTGGCTGAGGTCGATCACGGCGGACGCCACCTGCCGGGGCCGTTCCTCCTTCTGATAGAGGTAGTCGGCCTCCGAGGTGGCTTCGCTCTCCAGCAGGATGCGGTAGTTCCAGGCGTCCCGGAGCTCGCCACGGTTGATGAATTCGCCGTCGATCACCAGCAACGCGTCGACGGGCGCTGTGGTCCAGGTCGGTTCGATCCAGCTGTCCCGGTCGGGGTCGAACACCTGAGTGACGAAGCCGGTGCTGCCGCCGAGCCTGAACGGTTCGAGCAGAACCCGCCGCAGCGCCGAATAGTCGAAACCGTGCCGGTAGTGCCGCTCGGCGGACTCGGCGCCGAACCGGCCGACGTCTTCCCTGGAGCGCTGGAAGTAACGCAACGACGCCCGGTAGGTGGGGGTCCCGGCCTCGTCGAGCACCGCGGCCAGGTCGTCGGCGAAGGCGGTGCGGGCCGCGGCGTCGGCGCCGTCCACGGCAACGATCACCCGGCCCCTGCCGTTCAGGTTGAGGATCTCGGCCGCGAGGGTACGCAGGTACTCGACGCGCGGAGTGGAAACGAGCTTCATGAATCGAGCCTAGGTTAGAACCGATGAACGTCACAGCCCAGGGCGACGTGCCCGTGAAAACACCGCCCGTCGGCGCGGGCCTCAGTGACACGATCAGCCTCTGGTTCGGTGAGAACGCCCGCGACCTGCCCTGGCGACGGCCCGGGTTCAGCGCCTGGGGCACCCTGGTGAGCGAGTTCATGCTGCAGCAGACCCCGGTGAACCGGGTCATCCCCCGTCTCGAAGAATGGCTCGAACGCTGGCCGACCCCGGCCGATCTGGCCTCGGTGCCGCCCGGCGAGGCCGTTCGGGCCTGGGCGAGCCTCGGCTACCCGCGCCGGGCGCTGTGGTTGCACGCCGCTGCGGTGCAGATCACCGAACGGCACGGCGGCATCGTGCCGCACGACGTGGAGGAGCTCCTCGCCCTCACCGGGGTCGGCGACTACACGGCCCGGGCCGTGGCGGCGTTCGCCTATGGCCACCGGCATCCGGTGGTCGACACCAATACCCGCCGGGTGATCGCCAGGGCGGTGTCGGGTCAGGCCGAACCCGCCCCGCCCAGCCGCGGCAGGGACCTCGACGCGATGTCGGCGCTGCTGCCCGCCCCGGCCGAGGACGCGGCGGTGTTCAATGCGGCCATCATGGAACTGGGTGCCATCGTGTGCACCAGCCGGAGCCCGCGCTGTGCGGCGTGCCCGATCCGGGATGCCTGCGCCTGGCGGGCGGCCGGCTACCCGGCCTACGAGGGACCGAAGAAGGCTGTGCAGAAGAAGTTCGAGGGCAGTGACCGGCAGGTGCGCGGCCTGATCATGGCCGAGCTGCGGTCCACGCATCATCCGGTGAGCGCGGCCGAGATCGACGGCCTGTGGCCGGACGCCGTGCAGCGCGGCCGGGCCCTGGCCGGGCTCCTCGCCGACGGCCTCGCCGTTGCCGTTGAAACCGGGCTGTACGCTCTTTCCCAGGGGTGAAAATCCCGCGTTCTCTCCAACAGAAATGGTTTCGATGAAGAACTGGGCCGGCAATGTCGTGTATTCAACCGACGACGTCAGGCATCCAGCCACGCCTGCGGAGGTAGCGGCCATCGTCGCCGCCGTCGACGCGGCCGGCGGCCGGATCAAGGCGCTGGGCTCCAGGCACTCGTTTTCCACCATCGCCGACACCGCGGGCACCCTCGTGGCATTGGACGCCCTGGTCATCGAACCGACGCTGCAGCACGATGCCGACGGCACGGCGGTGAGCGTGCGGGTCGGCGCCGGCAGCACCTACGCCCAGGTGGGCGCCTACCTGTCCGAGCACGGCCTGGCCCTGCCCAACCTCGCGTCCCTGCCGCACATCTCCGTCGCCGGCGCCATCCAGACCGGCACCCACGGCTCCGGGGTGCGCAACGGCTCGCTGGCGTCCTCGGTGCTGGCACTGGAGATCGTGCGAGCGTCCGGCCAGGTTGAGATCGTGCGGGAGCACGACCCCGACTTCGCGGCCTCGGTGGTGGGCCTGGGCGCTGTCGGCATCGTCACCGCGGTGACCCTGAGGGTGCAGCCGCACTTCCAGATCTCCCAGTTCGTGCACCAGGGCCTGTCCTGGACCGCTGCCCTGGCCAACTGGGCCGCCATCATGTCCAGCGGCTACAGCGTCAGCGTGTTCACGACTTTTCAGGGCGAGAACACCCACCAGGTCTGGTCCAAGCGCCGGCTCGACGTTGATGGACCCGAGCTGGACCTCGCCGCCCTCGGCGCGACCGAGGCGACGGTGGCCCTGCATCCGCTGCCCGGCGTCGACGCCGGCAGCGTGACCGGACAACTGCGCGAGCCCGGACCGTGGAACGAGCGCCTGGCGCACTTCCGCAGCGAGTTCCAGCCCAGCCACGGTGAAGAGATCCAGTCCGAGTACCTCATTCCGGCCGAACATGCCGTCGCCGCGATCACCGCCCTGCGTGCGATCGGCGACCGGATCGCCCCGCTGCTGCACATCTCCGAGCTGCGCAGTGTGGCCGCAGACACCGCTTGGCTCAGCCCGAGCTACGCCCGCGACTCGCTCGCCATCCACTTCACCTGGAAACCGCTCCCGGCCGAGATCCTCACGGTGCTGCCCCTCATCGAGCACACCCTGGAACCCTTCGCGCCGCGCCCGCACTGGGGCAAGGTCGCCACGATGTCCCCGGCGGGGCTCCGCCGCGCCTATCCGCGCCTAGACGACTTCGCGGCGCACGTGCACAGGGTCGATCCAGACGGACGATTCGAGAACGCCTACCTGAAACGAGTTCTGTCCCATGACTGACGCCGTCGCCACCACCCCTCCCACGGATGCGTCCGTGCTGCCGCTCTCCGGGCTGCAGTTCACGATCACCCACGACGGCTATGCAGCCACCGTGGCCAGCGTCGGCGCGAGCCTGCGGCTGCTCACCTGGCACGGCCGTGACCTCGTCGTTCCGTTCGACGCCGACGAGGTGCGCCCGGGCTACCGGGGCGCCGTGCTCGCGCCCTGGCCCAACCGCGTGGTCGACGGCAGCTACACCTTCGACGGCGTCGACTACCAGCTGCCGCTCACCGAACCCAGCCGCTCGCACGCCCTGCACGGCCTGGTCTGCTGGGCCGACTGGACCCTGCAGGCCCGCTCCGCCGACTCGGTCACCCTGGGCACCACCATCGTGCCGAGCGACGGGTACCCGCACCGCATCGCCCTCCTGGTCACGTACAGCCTGGCCGACGACGGCCTCACCAGCACGGTCACGGCCGAGAACCTCGGCACCGCCACCGCACCGTACGGCACCGGGCCGCACCCCTATCTCGTGGCGGGGCCGGGCACCGTCGATGACTGGACTCTGGAGTTTCCGGCGGCCAGTTACCTCACGGTGACCCCGGACCGGCTCAGCCCCGTGGCCACCGTCCCGGTCGAGACCACCCCGGAGTTCGACTTCCGCACGGCCCGCACCATCGGCGACACCTTCATCGACCACGCCTTCACCGCGATCGCGCGCGGCGCGGACGCCTCCGCAAGCGTCACCGTCACCAGCCCCGCCGGCACCGGCGTGCGCATGAGCTTCGGCGCCGAGCTGCCCTGGCTGCAGGTGCACACCGCCGACCGCCCGGCCCCTGAACGCAGCCGGATCGGCCTGGCCGTCGAGCCGATGACCTGCCCGCCGGATGCCTTCTCCACCGGCGAAGACCTCGTGCTGCTGGCCCCCGGCACCGCCCACTCCGCCAGCTGGACCATCGCGGCCACCGAGGCCTGACCCGGCCCGGCCCGACACACCAAGAAGACCCCGTGGCACTGGCCACGGGGTCTTACTCAAGTGCTTTCTTCCTTCAGTGCTGGGCTCGTGTGCTCGAGTTCAGCTGTACTGGGGCGAACCCTGGTCGAACCGTGCGCCTTCGGGCTTGGACGGCAGCAGGGTGAGGATGAAGAGGATCAGTCCGCCGATGCCGGGGATCAGGGCGATGAGGATGAACCACGCCGAGAAGTTGCCGTCGTGCAGCCGCCGGGCCGTGAGCGCCAGCCCCGGAATGATCGTGGCCAGGGAGTACACGGTGATGATGAGCACCACCACGATTGCGCCACCGGCGGGCGGAGCCACCGTGCCGTCCACGGACACCTGCGGGGTGCCGCCGGCCACGAGCGCGAGGATGCCGAGCACCAGGAGCACGGCGTAGTTCACCAGCGCCCACCACCAGTACTCGCTGAGGCTGGCCCGGCCCGAGAAGGTGGCGTACTTGCCGAAGAAGCGCTTGACCGCCACGGCGATGGGTGCGCCGTAATACGGCTGGGACAGGGGAACGCCCGCGACAGGTGCGGCGGTTTGCTGGGGTACGACCATGACAACTCCTTCTGGATGGGACGATTGCGTCGATCCTAGAAGTAAATGAGTGCGGTCACCGGGGATTTCTCAAAAAAGGGCCTGGTGTTCCGTTATATGTCACACGCACGAAACCTCCGGCACCCGAAGGGCGCCGAAGGTTTCGAGATTGTGCGCCGGCCCGGGCTGGCCGGCAGAGGACTACAGGGCGTCGGGCTCCGTCGGAGCAACGTGCCGGCCGGTTGGCGCCGGAGCTGCCTCAGCCTCGTCCTCGTCGGAATCGTCGTCGTCATCTTCGTCATGCTCGGTGTACTCACGCGGCTTGACGTACGGGTCTTCGTCGCCGGCGTAGACGGCGGTGCGGGCCATCTCATCCACCTGGGTGTCGCGTTCGCGGGCCTCGCGGAGCAGGTCGTCGATGAGGGCGGCGTTCTCCGGGATGCCGTCGGCGATGAACTCGATCGACGGGGTCAGGCGGGCGGTGATGTTCTTGCCCACCTCGCTGCGCATCATGCCGGTGGCAGCCTTGAGCGCCGCGGCGCTGTCTTTGCGCTCGTCGTCGGAGCCGTAGACGGTGTAGAACACCGAGGCGTGCTGCAGGTCGCCGGTGACCTTGACGTCGGTGATGGTCACGAAGCCGAGCCTCGGGTCGCGGATGCCGCGTTCGAGCCGCTTGGCCACGATGACCTTGATGCGGTCCGCCATCTTCCTAGCGCGTGCCGGATCTACCATGTCGAACTCCTATAAGTTTCGGGATACTTCAAACGCTCTTTAGCCCTCCCCAACCATCGTATTGACGGAGGCGTTTCTCGGGGAGTGGGGTCGTAGCTTGATCCCCCCTCAGGGGAATCGGGGTAGGGGTCCCCGCTCTTCCCCTGAGGGGGGATCAAGCGGAGACCCCTTGCCACTAGAAGTTATTAGCTTCTCGGCTTTTCCTTCAATTCGATCGTCTCGATCTCATCGCCGATCTGGATGTCGTTGAACTTACCAAGACCGATACCGGCCTCGAAGTCCGTGCGAACCTCGGTGACGTCGTCCTTGAAGCGACGCAGCGACTCGATGGCCAGGTTGTCGCCCACGACGATGCCGTCGCGGATGACCCGTGCCTTGGCGTTTCGCGTGATCGTTCCCGACCGCACGATGACACCGGCGACGTTTCCGAACTTCGAGGAGCTGAAGACCTCGCGGATCTCGGCGATACCACTCTGCACTTCTTCGAACTCGGGCTTGAGCATTCCGGTGAGGGAAGACTCGATGTCCTCGAGCGCGTTGTAGATGACGGAGTAGAAACGCACGTCCACACCTTCACGAGCCGCACGTTCGCGCGCCTTCGTGTCGGGGCGAACGTTGAAGCCGATGATGATGGCGTTGTCGACGGTGGCGAGGTTGACGTCGCTCTCCGTGACCGCACCGACACCACGGTGGATGATGCGCAGCTGAACGGAGTCGTCGACCTCGATCTTGAGCAGCGACTCTTCCAGGGCCTCAACGGCACCGGAAACGTCACCCTTGATGATGAGGTTGAGCGATTCGACCTTGCCCTCTTCGAGTGCACGGGTGAAGTCCTCGAGGCTGATGCGCTTGCGGGCCTTGGCCAGCAGGGCGTTGCGCTCGGCGGCTTCACGCTTCTCAGCGATCTGACGTGCGGTGCGGTCTTCCTCGATAACGAGGAAGGTGTCACCGGCGCGGGGAACGCTCGAGAGGCCCTGCACCTGAACGGCACGAGACGGAGTGGCGGCGAGAACGGCGTTGCCGTTTTCGTCGGCCATCGCACGAACGCGGCCGTAAGCGGTACCGGCAACGATCGAGTCGCCGACGTGCAGCGTTCCGGACTGGATGAGCACCGTGGCGACTGCACCGCGGCCCTTGTCGAGCTTGGCCTCGATGGCCACACCGCGGGCATCCTTGTTCGGGTTGGCGCGCATGTCGAGTCCGGCGTCTGCGGTGAGCAGGACGGCGTCCAGGATCTCCTGGATACCGATCTTGTTCTTCGCCGACACGTCGACGAACATGACGTCTCCGCCGTACTCTTCGGCGACGAGACCGAATTCGGTGAGCTGCTGGCGCACCTTCTGCGGGTTGGCACCTGCCTTGTCGATCTTGTTCACTGCGACCACGATCGGCACGTTGGCGGCCTGGGCGTGGTTGAGCGCCTCAATCGTCTGCGGCATGATGCCGTCATCGGCGGCGACCACGAGGATCGCGATGTCGGTGACCTGCGCACCACGAGCACGCATGGCGGTGAACGCCTCGTGACCGGGGGTGTCAATGAAGGTGATGGCGCGTTCGATGCCCTCGTGCTCGGTGACGACCTGGTAGGCACCGATGTGCTGGGTGATGCCACCGGCTTCACCGGCAGCGACCTTGGCGTTACGGATGGCGTCGAGCAGCGCGGTCTTACCGTGGTCGACGTGACCCATGACGGTGACGACGGGAGGACGAACTTCGAGCTCTTCGTCGGTCTCGTCGGCCAGCTCCTGGTCGATGTCGATGTCGAAGGCGAGCAGCAGTTCGCGGTCTTCGTCGTCGGGCGAGACCATCTGGATCTTGTAACCCAGTTCGCTGCCCAGCACGTCGAACGTGGCCTCGTCGAGCGACTCGGTCGCCGTGGCCATCTCACCGAGGTGGAACAGCACGGTGACCAGGTTGCCCGGGCTCGCGTCGATCTTGTCGGCGAAGTCGGTGATCGAGGCTCCACGGCGCAGACGCACCACGGTACCGCCGTCGCCGCGGGGGACGCTGACGCCACCCAGCGACGGGGCCTCGCGCAGCTCGAACTCGGCCCTCTTCGTACGCTTGGACTTGCGAGCCTTGTTCTTGCCGCCTCCGCGACCGAACGCACCAGCGGTTCCACCGCCGGGGCCGCGGCCACGTCCACCGGCGCCGCCGCCACCGGCGGGGCGGGGCGGTCCGAAGCCGGGCGCGCCGGCAGGTGCACCGGGGCGCTGGAAACCGGGGCGTGCGCCACCGGCTCCACCCGGAGCGCCGCCGGGGCGCTGGAATCCACCCGGACGCTGGCCGAAGCCGGTCGGGCGGGGTGCCTGGCCGGGCCCACCCGGACGCGGAGCGCCGGGACGGGGTGCGGCAGGACGGGGGATGTTGCTGGGCGAGGCTGAGGACGGCGGGCGCTGGCCCATGCCCTGAGCGCTCGCGAACGGGTTGTTGCCCGGACGCGGGGTGGGGGTCTTGCCCATGCCCTGGTTGCTGGCGAACGGGTTGTTACCCGGTCGGGCTCCCGGACGCGGCACGGATCCGCCGGGCTTGGCGGCCGTGGCCGTCTCGCCGTCGGCCGTGGCGGCCGGAGCAGCGGGGGTCGGGGTCGCCTCGGCGCCCGCTGCTGCGGGAGCCTCGGCGGCGGCCTTCTCGGTCGCGGCAGCCTTCTCGGCTGCAGCGGCCTTCTCGGCAGCCTGAACC
Source organism: Cryobacterium sp. W22_MBD10_FK3 (assembly GCF_052113745.1). NCBI lineage: Bacteria > Bacillati > Actinomycetota > Actinomycetes > Micrococcales > Microbacteriaceae > Cryobacterium > Cryobacterium sp. W22_MBD10_FK3. The sequence goes on along the minus strand of NZ_JBGQOH010000007.1, from coordinate 120,929 downwards.
TGGCGCTCGGCGACGGTCAGCGGTGCTGCCGGCATCGGCGGGGCATCCACGGCGGGAGCCTCGGCTACCGGTGCGGGCATCGGGGCGGCGGGACGTGCCGGAGACGGACGTGCGCCACCGGGCTTGGCCGTGGTGGTCGACGCCGGCTTCGCGGCGGCGGGGGTTGCCGGGGTCGCGGCGGCGGCGCCGGTGGCGACTCCGTCGGCCTCGAGGGCGGCACGCAGACGGCGTGCAACGGGGGGTTCAACGCTAGAGGACGGTCCCTTGACGAACTCGCCCATCTCTTTCAATTTCGCAAGGGCTACCTTGCTATCGACACCGAGTTCAGTTGCGATCTCGTGTACGCGTGGTTTCGCAGCCACAATTCTCCTGTTCCGGGCCTGCACCCGGAAAGGGGCAGACCGTTAGTAACGGACGGTTCTCATTTCGAGCCGCTCATTAGTTATCCATTAGCCAAGTCAGCCTGTTCTCTAGTTGTTTTGCATCCAGGGGGCTGGTCACTCGAAGGGCACGCCCGAAAGCTCGCCGCCTCACGGCCGCCTGGAAGCACGCGATGGTGGGATGAATCCACGCACCTCGCCCAGGGAGCGTGGCGGTTTCATCCACCACAAGGTCCGAATTCTGGGCGACGATCCTCAGAAGTGAGGAGCGCGAGGCGCGGGAACGGCATCCAATGCACGTTCTAACGGGATCCATCGTACCCCCTATTCGTCATCCTCCAGAATGCTGTCCGGCTGGATGTCGATTTTTGCGCCGGTCAGTTTGGCGGCGAGGCGGGCGTTCTGGCCCTCCTTGCCGATCGCGAGCGACAGCTGGTAGTCGGGCACGAGGGCCCGCACTGCCTTGATCGACTCGTCGATGACGTAGGCGCTGGTGACCTTCGCGGGCGAGAGCGCGCTGGCCACGAAGGTGGCCAGGTCGGGCGAGTAGTCGACGATGTCGATCTTCTCGTTGTTGAGCTCGGCGGTCACCGCGCGAACGCGCTGGCCGAGCTCGCCGATGCAGGCACCCTTGGCGTTGACGCCGGGCTCGGTGGCGCGCACGGCGATCTTGGTGCGGTGGCCGGCCTCGCGGGCCAGTGACACGATCTCGACGACACCACTGGCGATCTCGGGGACCTCCAGCGCGAACAGCCGGCGCACGAGCGACGGGTGAGTGCGCGACACCGTGATCTGCGGGCCCTTCATGCCGCGGCCGACGGCCGTGACATACACCCGGATGCGCGAACCGTGCACGTAGCTTTCGCCGGGCACCTGCTCTTCGGGGGGAAGGATCGCTTCGATGGTGCCGAGGTCGACGTGGATCATGCGGGGGTTGGGGCCCTGCTGGATCACGCCGGCGACGATCTCGCCTTCGCGGCCCTTGAACTCGCCGAGCACCGCGTCATCCGCAATGTCGCGCAGACGCTGGTTGATGACCTGCTTGGCCGCGAATGCGGCGATGCGGCCGAAGTCGTCGGGGTTGTCAACGGCTTCGCCGATGATGTTGCCCTCGTCGTCGTGCTCAGGAATGTAAATGTCGACGTGACCGGACTTGCGGTCGAGTACGACGCGAGCTCCGGGTTCTTCTTCTGCTGCCTGCTTCAGTGGCTCACCCTGGTGGGTGTGCTTGAGGTAGGCCGTCAGAATTGCTTGCTCGATGATCTGCACGAGTTCCTCGAAGGGAATCTCTTTCTCGCGCTCCATCAGCCGCAACACGCTGAGGTCGATGTCCATGGCCGGCCTCCTCTATTCAGATCTTGCCGCCGCGAAACCGCGCAGCGGGCTTCTCCCTACGGTACCGGAATCCCAGCGGCCCCGTCACCCGCCCGTCCCCCGTCCGCGGGACTCGCCAGGCGCAGCCGGCGGCTGGGGTGCGCTGCGCGGGTACGATAACCCGATGAATACTCGATCCTCCGCAGAGTCCGGCGCCCGATCGGCCGGACGTGCCGCCCAGAGCGCCGGCAACAACCCGCACTTGAAGACCCTGGCCAAGGTCGGCTATGCAGTCAACGGGCTCTTGCACGGTCTGATCGGCGCCATCGCCATCGGCTTGGGCATCGGGGCCGGCGGCGAGAGCGCAGACCAGTCCGGGGCACTCGGCCAGCTCGCCCAGTCCCCCGGCGGCATTTTTGTGATCTGGACCATCGTCGTCGGCCTGGCCGCCCTGGGCCTCTGGCAGATTCTGCAGGCGTTCCTGGTGCCGGGCAGCGACCCCAAGAAGGTCTGGGCGCACCGGCTCAAGGAAATCGGCAAGGGTGTGGCGTACCTCTTCGTGGCCGGAACCGCCCTGACGGTGGCCCTGACGGGGTCTGCGGACTCGTCGGGCAGCACGTCGTCGGCCAGCGCATCCGTGCTCGCACTGCCCGCCGGGCCGGTGCTGCTCATGATCGCGGGGCTCGCTGTGCTCGCGATCGGGGTGTACTTCGTCTACAAGGGTGTCGCCCAGACGTTCACCGAGGACCTCGCCGTGCCCGCAGGCACCCTGGGCAAGGTGACGGTGGGACTCGGCGTCGCCGGGTACATCGCCAAGGGCATCGCCGTGGGCGTGGTGGGCATCCTGGTGGTCGTGGCGGGCTTCACCGTCGACCCGAGCCAGTCGACGGGCTTGGACGGTGCGTTGCGCTCGCTCGCCGCCCTGCCGTTCGGCGTGGTGATCCTGGTTCTGGTGGGTCTGGGCCTGATCGCCTACGGGGTCTACTGCTTCTTCCGAGCCCGCTTCGCGAAGCTCTAGCCACTCGGGCACGCGAAAGCGGTCATAGGGTTGCTTCAGCGTCGCTGAGGCAACCCTATGACCGCTTTCGCGATTGCGGGTCAGGCGAAGTGCGCGGCCAGCTCTGTGACAGCAACCTGGGTGCGCTCGCCCGACCGGCGGTCCCACAGCTCCACGATGCCGTCGGCCGCGCCGCGGCCCACGATCACGATGGTGGGGATGCCGATGAGCTCGGCGTCGCCGAACTTGACGCCGGGCGAAACCTTGCGGCGGTCGTCGTAGAGCACGTCGCGACCGGACGCCTCGACCATGGCGGTGACGGTCTCACTGGTCTCAAAGACGATCTCGTCGCGGCCGGTGGCGATCACGTGCACATCGAACGGGGCAACGGCCTCCGGCCAGATCAGGCCCTTGGCGTCGTTGTTCAGTTCGGCGATCACGGCAAGCGCCCGGGTGACGCCGATGCCGTATGAGCCCATGGTCACGGTGACGAGCTTGCCGTTCTCGTCGAGCACCTTGAGTCCCAGCGACTCCGCGTACTTGCGGCCGAGCTGGAAGACGTGCCCGATCTCCATTCCGCGAGCGAGCTCCACGGGTCCGGAACCGTCGGGGGCGGGGTCTCCCGCGCGCACCTCGGCCGCCTCGACGGTGCCGTCGGCGACGAAGTCACGACCGGCGACGAGACCGAACACGTGACGGCCGGGCTCGTTGGCGCCGGTGATCCACTCGGTGCCGTCGACCACGCGCGGGTCGACCAGAAAACGGATGCCGGTGGCGGATTCCTCGCCCAGCATCGCGCCGTCGGCGGACCACGGGCCGATGTAGCCCTTGACCAGGGCTGGCTTGCCGACGACTTTGGCGAGCTTGGCGAAGTCGCCGTCGTTGGCGGCTTCGACCTCGGCGGGGGCGAAGGCCACCTCCACGCGCTTGAGGTCGACCTCACGGTCGCCGGGCAGGCCGATCACCACGATCTCGCGGCTGCCGTCGGGCTGCACGAGAGCGAGCACCACGTTCTTGAGTGTGTCGGCAGCGGTCCACTCGCGCCCGTCCGGGCGCGGCTGACTGGCGTTGGCCGAGTCGACCAGGGTCTGGATGGTGGGGGTGTCCGGGGTGTCGTACACCGCGGCGGCCGGGAAACCGGCGAAGTCGATCGCCTCGGGCACCAGGGTGCGGAACGCCTCGACGTTTGCCGCGTATCCGCCCGCCGAACGCACGAAGGTGTCTTCGCCGACCGGGGTGGGGTGCAGGAATTCTTCGCTCTTCGAACCGCCCATGGCGCCGGCATCCGCCTGCACTACGACGTATTCGAGGCCGAGGCGGGTGAAGATGCGCTCGTAGGCGTCGCGCTGGGCCTGGTAGCTCGCGTCGAGGCCGGCGTCGGTGTGGTCGAAGGAGTAGGCGTCCTTCATGGTGAACTCGCGGCCGCGCAGCAGGCCGCCCCGGGAGCGGGCCTCGTCGCGGTACTTGTCCTGGATCTGGAAGATCGACAACGGCAGGTCTTTGTAGCTGTTGTACAGGTCCTTCACCATCAGGGTGAAGACCTCTTCGTGGGTGGGGGCCAGGAGCAGGTCGCTGCCCTTCCGGTCCTGCAAACGGAACAGGCCGTCGCCGTATTCGTCCCAGCGTCCGGTGATCTCGTACGGCTCGCGGGGCAGCAGGGCCGGGAAGTGCACCTCGAAAGCGCCGGCGGCAGCCATCTCCTCGCGGATGATGGTCTCGATCTTCGCCTTGACCTTCAGGCCCAGCGGCAGCCAGGCGAAAATGCCCGGAGCCTGGCGGCGGATGTAACCGGCCCGCACAAGCAGCCGGTGGCTGGTCACCTCGGCATCGGAGGGGTCTTCGCGAAGGGTCCGGAGAAAGTAGTTCGACATACGAATAGGCACGCACCTCATCCTAGCGAGCATGGATTTGGCCCCGGGACCCAGCGGCGTAGAGTACCACCCTCTCCGGAGTTATTGCCCGTGTCCCGAATGAGGGTATGCAAGACCGCAAAACCCTTCTACTTTCCCCTGGGTAGAACCGCCCCCGCGCGCAGCAGACCCGACAATCGAGCGGTGCGCATCCCGATCGCCCGGAGGACAACACCCATGCAGAGTTTTCCACGCCCAGTCTTCGGCCGCGCCACAGCGGCTTTCCCGCACGCAGCTGAAGGTCGTCTCCGGTGACCCGCCTCGAGGAGAACGTCACCGAGACCGTGCAGTCGACCTTCGGCCGGGACGGCGCGATGTTCGAGGGCCTGCTCGGCTTCGTGGCTCAGTTGAGCGTGGCCTTGTGGAGCCTGGTGATCCTCACGGCGGTCATCCGCTTCGTCGGCATCCGGGTCTATCGGCACGCCGCAATCCGCCGGGCTGTCGCGACGACCGAGCCCGCACCCGAACCCGTATCGGCACCCGCGCCCGAGCCCGCGCCCGCGCCCGCGCCGCACGCCGTCGTCACGCCCGCCGTGGCCGCATCCATGCAGATTCGGCTCGGCGGTCCTCGCCATCAGCGTGCCGAGCCGTGCTCTGCCGCGCCCCTGCCCGCGCTCGCCCCCGACTCCGTGGAAGCGTGAGTATGGACGTTCCCATTCTGATCTTCTGGTTGTTCGCCGCGGTCAGCATTCTCTACGTCGTGCATTTCGGCCTCTACCTGGTGGGCGCCAACTTCTACGACGTCTGGCAACAGCGGCGAAAGGCGATCTGGGGCATCCGGTTCCCAGCCGAGTACGAGGCGGAGTGCGCGGCGACGGCCACCTGGACCAGCCGGGCCCTCCCCGAGGTGCCGGGGCTGGTCACCATCGTCGTCGCCGCGCATAACGAGGAAGCGGCAATCGTCCGGACGCTCGATTCCATCCGGCACACCACCTACCGTTCCGTCGAGGTTCTGGTCGCGGACGACGCCTCCACGGATCTCACCGGCCGGTTGGTTCGGGACTACCAGGTGCGCCACCCCGAGCTGGACCTGCGAGTTGTGCGGATGCGCACGAACGTCGGCAAGGGCGTGGCGCTCAACTCGGCGCTCCGACGGCACGGGCGAGGTCAGTTCGTCATGACCCTCGACGCTGACTCGATCCTCGAACCGGATGCCATCACGAACGCGCTGTCCTACTTCGACGACCCGTACGTGGCCGGTGTCGCCGCCAACGTACAGATTCTCGCGGACACGACGGTGCTCGGCCTCCTGCAGCGGTTCGAGCACATGATCGGGTACCGCTCGAAGAAGCTCTATTCGCTGCTGAACTGCGAGTTCGTGGTGGGCGGGGTGGCCTCCACCTATCGAATGCGCGTGCTGCGCAAGGTGGACTTCTACGACACAGACACCCTGACCGAGGACATCGGCCTGAGCATGAAGATCACCAGCCTGGGCAACCGGCGCTTCCGCATGGTCTACGGCGCCGACGTGGTTGCGAAGACCGAGAGCGTGCTGACGCTCCCCGCCTTGGCGAAGCAGCGCTTCCGTTGGAAGTACGGCAGCCTCCAAAACCTCATCAAGCACCGCGCCATGATGCTCAACCCGAGCCGCCGGTACACCGGCACGCTGACCTACTACCGGATGCCGATGGCTATGCTCAGCGAGTTCACGCTGCTCGTGTCGCCTCTGGCCTGGACGTACGCGGTCTACTGGTCGCTGGCCACGCAGACGCCCGCCCTGATCCTCGGCGCGTACGCCACCATAACCGCATACACACTGCTGACCATCTGGCTGGATGACAACATGACAGTGCGCGAACGCGCCCGGCTTTCCGTCTACGCGCCGACCGCGTACATCCTGTTCTACATCATGGACTTGGTGCAGCTGACAGCAGCGCTTCGCTGCATCGTGGGCGCGCGCGGCCTCTTCCGACGGCCCGAAATCAACACCTGGACGTCGCCGCAGCGGGCCGGTCGCACTGTGGTGGTGGCCCGTGGCGCCTAGGCGCAGGCGAGGGCTGGGCGTGCTGCTCAATCCGCTCCTGCTCAGCCTGGTGGTTGTCGTCGCTGTCACCACCGGGTGGCTGTTGTACACCGGCGGCTCGAGCAGCATCGCCGAGGCGCGGCCAGGCGCGAACCTGCTCCCCGCGCTCGATGCGACTGCGGCAGGGGCCCCGGCGGCGATGTCGGGGCCGTCGGCGTCCGCCGGGTCCGTGGGCGGCTGGAACGTCAGTCACAGCGGCGACGCCCGGGCCTCGCTGGAGCTGGTGGACGGGGAGCTGGACGACAGCGCGCTGAAGGTCGACATCACCGGGTACGCCTCGGGCGATGTCACGCTGACGACCCCACGGGTGGACGTGGAGCCTGGCGAGACCTACCTGTTCAAGGCGTTCGCCACCACCGACGCGCAATTCACGCTGCTGGCCCGCCACCATCACGCCGACGGCAGCGTAACTCTGGAGCAGCTTCCGAGCCCTCTCGAACGGCCGGGTGATGCGGCGTTCACGGTGAGCGACGCGTTCGACAGCGGCGACACAACGACCGCGGTGGAGTACGTCTTCAGGCTCGCATCGACAGGCACCCTCCGCGTCGAGGGCGCATATCTCGAAGCGGCACACGACGTCAGTCTGCGGCCCATCAGGGCGGCGGGCCCCAACCTCGTGCCCAACGCCGAGCTCGCCGGTGCACAGCCTGATGCGCCGGACTCCTGGTCGCCGTACGTCTACGGGGCGTCAACGGTGGTGTCGGGGCGCGGCGAGGATGAGGACGGCCGCTTCCTCTGGACCCGCACAACGGCCTACGAGAGCGGCGAGGCGAAGTGGGAGTACGAGCCGGTCCCGGTCACCACCGACCAGTCCTTCGAGTTCGTCGCGACCTATCAGTCCGAGCGCAAGGTGGACGTGGTGGCGGAGTTTGTGCTCGCGGACGGTGGGCGCGAGTTCCACAATCTGGTGACGGCGCAGCCGGCGGGAGACTGGACGACGGTCAGGGAGACGTTCCAGGCTCCCGTTGGCGCGCAGACGGCCATGGTCACCCTGGTGTCGCACGGGGACGGCACCACCGCCATTCGCGACTATTCGCTGACCGACGTCACCAAACCGGGTCCCCTCCGCTGGGATCAGCCCATGGTCTCGATCACGTTCGACGACGGCTGGCAGTCGGTGTACGACCGCGCTGTGCCGCTGCTGGACGAGCACGACTTCCTGACCACCCAATACGTCAACGCCAGCTCCATCGAAACACCGAACTACATGAAGGCAACCGAAGTGCAGCGCATGCACGAAGACGGACATGAGTTCGCGGCCCACAGCTACGAACACGTCGATCTCACCTCCATCAGCGCCGACCGGGTGCGCGAGGAGATGCGCAAGAGCGAGGAGGCGCTGGCCGCTGCCGGCCTCGAAACCGACAACCTGGCACCCCCGTACGGGCGGTCCGACGCCCAGGTCGACTGGTACGCGAGCAAGTACTTCGACATCGTGCGCGGAACGGATCAGGGCATCAACACCCGGCAGAACCTCAATCCGCACGATCTGTCGGTCTTCTACGTGACCGACGAGACCACGCAGGAGACCCTGGCCAACGCACTCGCCGAGACATCCCGGGTGAATGGATGGCTCATTTTCGTCTACCACCAGATCGCGACACCCGAGTCGACCGGCACCCAGAAGAACGACATCGTGGCGGTCCAGAGCACCATCACCAGCGACGTCCTCGCCGCCCAGCTGCAGCTCATCGACGACAGCGGCATCGAAGTCCAACCGGTCGCTCGGGCGTTCGAACAGTTGCAAGGCCCGTCAATTCCCGAAGAGAACGGATGAACTCATGCCCAGAATCAGATCGCGCTTGGTGCGGGGGCGAGCCAGACTCGCGACCGTTGTCGTCACGGCTGGGGCCCTGGCCGCCGCACTGTTGACCCCCGCGGTGGCGAGCGCGGTGGAGAATCCCGAGCCATCGGCGCTGGTGTCGTTCACCTTCGATGACGGCTCCCTCAGCTCCCTCACCCAGGCCGCACCGACGCTTCAGGAACACGGTCTGACGGGCACAAACTACGTGATCACCAACTGCGTCGGCATGACGACCGTGCCGAACTCGTGCCGGGCCAACAATGATGTGCCGTACATGACCTGGGCGCAGATCACCCAACTACGGACCCAGTACGGCTGGGAGATCGGCTCGCACGGAGTCGACCACCAGTGCCTCGCGTCAACCGGCGACGACTGCCAGGCCAACAAGTTGACTGCGGCCCAGGTCGACGCGCAAATGGCGAACAGCCGGTCCGCACTGGCCGCGCAGGGCATCACCGCGACAGCCTTCGCCCCGCCGTACGGCGACTATGACCAGACGGTGCTGGCCAAGGTGGCCAAGTATTATTCGTCCATGCGCGGCTTCAGAGACGAGGGCGTGAACCTCTGGCCGCTGAGTGACTATCTGGTCAACAACGTCGCGGTCGAAGAGGGTCTCGACACTGTTGCGACCCTCAAGGCCAAGGTCGACGAGGCCATCGCGGCAAAGACGTGGGTGGTGTTCACCTTCCACGACATCGTGCCGACGCCGAGCACCGATCCGGACGACTACCAGTTCGGCACCGCTGAGCTGGCCGAGCTGGCCGCCTACGTGGAAACCAAAGTGACCGCCAATCAGATCAAGAACGTCACCGTCTCCAAGGGCCTCGTGACCGGAACCCCCAACAAGATGCCCAACGCCACCTTCAACTCGGGCGTGGGCGAGGGCTGGCAGACCGACGCTCCCGCGACCATCACCACGGACGTCAACGGCAACGGCAGCTACCCCGACCCCACCCGGTCGATCAAGCTGGTATCCGGCGCGAGCACGTCGCACCTGTTCTCACCACAGGTCGCCGTCTCCCCTGGCACGAACTACCTCTATAAAAGCTTCCTCAACGTTTCCGCATTGACCACCGGCGAGGTGGCGTTCTATGTCGACGAGTACAACGCGGCCGGGGCCTGGGTCTCCGGGCAGTATCGCAAGCGAGAGAATTCCCGGTGGGTGGAGGAGCTCAATTTCACCTACACGCCGAGTTCGACGAGCGTGGCCAAGGCCAGTCTGCAGGTGATCGTTGCGGGCACCGGCATCACGGCGTATTTGGACAATGTGGAACTGCTGGCACTCGGGGCGGAGACCCCACCGCCCACGCCCAATAACCTGGTGGCTAACGGCACCTTCGACGCCGGCATCGGCGGCGGCTGGGCAACCGACGCGCCGACAGCCATCGTGGCCGACAGCGCCGGCAACGGCGCCCCGGCCAATCCCGTGAACTCGGTGAAGCTGCAGGGCACGGCGGCCAACGGCCACCTGTTCTCGCCGCAGGTCGCCGTGACGCCGGGCAATTACACAATCTCGGCGTACCTCAACATCAAGAACCGCACCGGCGGTGAGGTCGGCTGGTACATCGACGAGTACGACGCGAACGGCAACTGGATCTCCGGGCAGTGGAAGCTCGCCAGCACCGTGGTCGGCGTCTCCAACGTCGACCTGACGTACTCGCCGAGTTCGACCAGCGTGGCGAAGGCCAGTCTGCAGGTGTACGTGACCGGCAACTCCGGAGTACTGGCCTACGTGGACGACGTCCGCTGGTGGCGGCCCTGATGGCCGGACGCCGGCACGTGCTGATCGTGCTGGCGTCCGGCCTTGTGCTCGTGCTCGCGGGCTGTTCCTCGAGCGAAACGACAGCGACGCCCGACGCTGTCGTTGACCTGCTCGAGCAGGACTGGCAGACCCCCGGGGTGACGGTCGACGGCGACGGGCTGCAGGTCGTTGCCACCGCCCCGGTGATAGTCGAGCAGGATGGCGAGGGAGGCCAGCCGAACCCACCGGTCAACCTGGCCGGCACGCACCTCGAGGCCACCGGGGCTTTCGTGCTCAGTGCGACGTTCACCGACGTGACCGCCGACGTGTCCTGGGGCGTGTACGACAGCCCACCGGTGATCGCCGATGAGTTCCGGATCGAGCCGTCGGGCCTGCGCCTGACCCTCCGTGGCGACGATCTGGAGGTTGCGGTCTTCGACGGCTCGCCCCAACAGGAGGTGACCGCCCCCCGCCCGGCGCACGACGAGCACGTGACGGTCCCGGATCCGGCAGCCGAGCTCTCAGTGCACCGGTCCGGGAACACGCTCGAGATCGTGAGCGGCGGGGACACCGTGTCGTCGGTGCCCCTGGGCGGGGTGTTCGAGTCCGGACAGCTCTGGCTGGGGCTGTCGAGCACCGGAGGCTCCTTCCGGGTCGGCTCCCTCACCGCCGCCGCTCCCACGGGCTCCTCGGTGACCACCGCGGGCCCCGCGGTAGCCCAGGCCGAGCCGTCGGAGGACGGATTGCAGGCCCTGGCCGCCCGGACCCGGCCCGACTTCACAATCGGTGCGGCTGTGGCCCTCGGTCCGCTCGCCTCCGACCCTGAATACGCCCGGGAGCTGGTCGGCAACTTCGGGGCGCTCACGCCGGAAAACGCCATGAAGCCGCAGTTCCTCTCACCACAGCAGGCCGTGTACACGTTCGAGGAGGCCGACGCGATGCTGGCGATCGCCGAGAGCAAGGGCATGGCCGTGCACGGGCACACCATCGCCTTCACCGAGGCTATGCCCCGCTGGATGCGGGAGCTGCCCACCGGCTCCGAGCTGGAGCGCCGGGCCAGCGCGGAGACCCTGCTCGACTATGTCACCACGGTGGTTACCCACTTCAAAGGACGGCTCGACTCCCTCGACGTCGTCAACGAGCCGTTCGACGTCGACCAGGGCACCAGCTTCCAGCAGAACATCTGGTACCGCGTCTTCGGGCCCAGTTACCCGGCGGTGATCTCCAGTGTCGTCCACGAAGCCGACCCGGAGGTGAAGCAGTTCATCAACGAGAACGGGGCCGACGTGCCCGGGCACCGCCAGGACGCCCTGCTCAAGCTCGCCCTGGATACCAACGCGCTGGGCGGGCACATCGACGGCGTCGGGCTCCAGGCGCACGTCTACGATCTGGAGACCGACGCCATCTCCGCCGACGACCTCGGCGCCACGCTCGCCCGTTTCGATGACGCTGGGCTGCGCGTGCGCATCTCGGAGAACGATGTCACCGACGACCGGGGGCCGTCCGCCCAAGCAGAGCAATATGCCACGGTGTTGTCCACCTGCCTGCGCTCGCCTGCCTGCATCTCGTACACGACCTGGGGTGTGGACAACCGCTACAACTGGTGGCTCGACGACGACGGCAGCCTGCGGCAGGGCCACGACTTCGTGTTCGACGACGGGCAGCCCACGCCCGCGTACGACGCGCTGAGGCGTGCGCTGGGCTGACCGGCGGCAACTGTTACCCGTGCGGACACATGGACCCGGCACGCCGGGACCATGTGTCCGCAACGGGAACAGTTAGCCGATGGAGTTGGCTGGCTGGCTAGTTGGCGCCGACCGTCACGACGGGGGAACCGAGGGAGTCTTCGCTGGGCGGCATCTCGGCGGCCATACGGTTGGCCTCCTCGATCAGGGTTGCCACGATCTCGGATTCCGGCACGGTCTTGATGACCTCACCGCGCACGAAGATCTGGCCCTTGCCGTTGCCGGATGCCACGCCCAGGTCGGCGTCGCGCGCCTCACCGGGTCCGTTGACGACGCAGCCCATCACGGCCACGCGCAGCGGAACCGTCATGCCCTCGAGGCCGTCGGTGACGTCGTTGGCGAGCTTGTACACATCCACCTGGGCCCGGCCGCAGCTGGGGCAGGAGACGATCTCCAGCTTGCGCTCGCGCAGGTTCAGCGACTGCAGAATTTGCAGGCCCACCTTGATCTCCTCGGCGGGCGGGGCCGAGAGCGACACCCGGATGGTGTCGCCGATGCCCTCGCCGAGCAGGATGCCGAACGCCGTGGCGCTCTTGATGGTGCCCTGGAACGACGGGCCGGCCTCGGTGACACCGAGGTGCAGGGGCCAGTCGCCGCGCTCGGCGAGCAGCCGGTAGGCCTTGACCATGATCACCGGGTCGTTGTGCTTGACCGAGATCTTGAAGTCGTGGAAGTCGTGCTCCTCGAACAGGCTGGCCTCCCACACGGCGCTCTCGACGAGAGCCTCCGGGGTGGCCTTGCCGTACTTCTGCAGCAGGCTGGGCTCGAGCGAACCGGCGTTGACGCCGATGCGGATCGACACGCCGGCGGCCTTGGCGGCGGCGGCGATCTTGCCGACCTGGTCGTCGAACTTGCGGATGTTGCCCGGGTTCACCCGCACGGCCGCGCAACCGGCGTCGATGGCCTGGTAGACGTAGCTCGGCTGGAAGTGAATGTCGGCGATGACCGGGATCTGGCTCTTCTTGGCGATGATCGGCAGCGCCTCGGCGTCGTCGCGGCTCGGCACGGCAACACGCACGATGTCACAACCGGAGGCGGTGAGTTCGGCGATCTGCTGCAGCGTCGCGTTGATGTTCGTCGTCGGGGTCGTTGTCATCGACTGCACGCTGACTTGCGCGTCGCCGCCGACGAGGACCTTGCCGACCTTGATCTGGCGGGACTTGCGTCGGGGAGCGAGGATTACGGGGACTTTGGGCGTACCCAGGTTTATTGCGGCCACGAATGTAGCTTACGCGTGCACGATCCCAGGAAGCTGAACCCTTGCCCAGACGCGGCTGCGGCGCGGAGCTCAGCCGAACAGGTTGACCGGCTTGACGATGTCGGCGTAGATGAGCAGCAGGCTCATACCGCCGAGAACGACCACGACGGCGAAGGTGAGCGGCATCAGCTTGGCCGTGTCGACGGGGCCCGGGTCGCGGCGCTTGAACAGCTTGGCGAACCAGCGGCGGATGCCCTCCCACAGGGCTCCGGCCACATGCCCGCCGTCCAGCGGCATCAGCGGCACCAGGTTGAACACGAACAGGGCGATGTTGAGCGAGGCGAGCAGGCCGATCAGGCTCGCCGCCTTGGTCTGCAACGGGATGGTGTCGATGCTGGCGATCTCGCCCGCCACCCGGCCGACGCCCACCACGCTGATCGGGCCGTTCGGGTCGCGCTCCCCCGGGCCGAACGCGGCGTTGGCCACGTCGATCAGGCGCTGCGGGAGGTTCAGGATCATGTGGAAGACGCCGGAGATGTTCTCGCCGACGGCGGGCAGCACCGCTGTGACGGGCTGCTGCACGAGTTCGCCGGCCGGGCCGATGCCCACGAAGCCCACCTCGACGGTCTGCGGGTCGCCGCCGGCGTCGGTGATGATCTGATTGGCGTCATCCGTGACGTAGCGCTCGGTGAGCTTGGGGGTGATCACGAGGGTCTGCTCGGCGCCGTCGCGTTCGACGATCACCTGCAGGGGGGTGCCTGAGGACTCGCGGATGATCGCGGTGGACTGCTCCCAGCTGGTGATCTCGGTGCCGTCGATGCTCACCAGGCGGTCGCCGGGCTCGAGGCCCGCCGCCGCGCCAGGGGCGGCTTCGTCGCCGTCCGCGCAGGTCTGCCGGTCGCTGGTGGCGGGCAGCACGCAGGCGCTGACGCTGCCGACCGTGGTACTGGCCTGGGTGCTGCCGAAGCCCATCAGCAGCACTCCGAAGAGCACCACGGCTATGAGCAGGTTCATGAACGGGCCGCCGAGCATGATGATGATGCGCTTGAACACCGGCAACTTGTAGAAGGCGCGGTGGTCCTCGCCCTCGCCGATGGTGTCGGCGCTGGCCTGGCGGGCGTCGTCGACCAGGGTGCCCAGGGCGCTCGGCTTCTTGACCGGTTCGCCCTCTTGCACAAGCTGGTTGAAGAAGCCGGTGCTGTTGGGGCGGGCGGCGCCATCATTGGACGGCGGGAACATGCCGATCATCGAGATATAGCCACCCATGGGGATGGCCTTGACGCCGTACTCGGTCTCGCCCTTACGCTTGGACCACAGGGTCGGCCCGAAGCCGATCATGTACTGGGTGACCTTGACGCCGAACAGCTTGGCCGGAACGAGGTGGCCGATTTCGTGCAGACCGATGGAGAGCGCGAGGCCCACGACGACCACGGCTACGCCCAGAATGTATAGAAGCACGGTTTCCACATCCGTAGATTAGCCTTCTCTTGCTGCAAGTCGGCTGGTCGTTGACCGGCACCGAGCTAAGACCCGAGAATTGCCAGCACCCGATCCATCCCACGTGCACCACTGGAGGCCCGCCCTGTCTGCTCCGACCGAACCGCTGCGCGATCCGTCGCGGTCAGACAGCCTGATCGGGCTGGTTCTCGCCGACAGGTTCCGGTTGGACCGCCTGATCGGCACCGGCGGCATGGCCACCGTCTACGAGGCCGCCGACCTGGCACTCGGCCGCACAGTGGCGCTCAAGCTGTTCCGCATGGACACCGCCGACGACGCCGGGCCGCAGCGGCAGAGCGGTGAGGTCATGGTGCTCGCCAGCCTGAACCATTTCGCACTGGTCACCCTGTTCGACGCCGGCACCGAACACGTGGACGGCGTGACCCGCTCGTTCATCGTGATGGAGTACGTCGACGGCTCCGACCTGCGCAGCCGCATCAACGACGGCGCGGTGGCGCCCGCCGAGGTGGCCAGGATGGGCGCCGACCTGGCCGAAGCCCTGCACTATGTGCACGCGAGGGGCATCATCCACCGTGACATCAAGCCGGCGAACGTCCTGCTGGCCCCGTCCGATTTCCCCGGTCGGGTGTCGCACGCGAAACTGGCCGACTTCGGCATCGCCAGGCTCTTCGACGCCACCCACCTCACCAAGACCGGCGCGGTGCTCGGCACCGCAGGCTACCTCAGCCCCGAGCAGGCACTCGGCCAGCCGATCGGACCGCCCAGCGACGTCTATTCGCTCGGCCTGGTGCTGCTGGAGAGCCTCACCGGCACCCGCAGTTACCCGGGCACGGCAATCGAATCGGCCATGGCACGGCTGCAGCGTCAGCCCGAGATCCCCGAGGAGCTCGGCGCCGAGTGGGGAGCGGTGCTGGCCGGCATGACCGCCCGCGACCCGGCCGAGCGCCTGTCGTCGGCGGATGCCGCGGTGCGACTGCGCGATCTCGTACCGGCGGGATCGGCCGGCGCGGGGCCCAGCCCCGACCCGGCCTCGGCCGACGCACCGACAGAGCTGCTCACCGCCGCCGCGGAGGGCACGGCAGCCACGACGCTGCTCCCGGCTGCCACCGCGGAGGGCACGGCAGCCACGAAGCTGTTCCCGGCTGCCACCGGCAACGAACCGACCCAGGTGTTGACCCGCTCGGAGGCGGAACTGCCCACTGAACAGACCGCGAAGACCGAGAGGCTGAGCCCGGTGACGCCGCCGGCCCGGCCGAACCCGGCCCGAAGGTCCCGGCCGCGGGTGCGCCGCCGGCCGCTGATCATCGGGGCGCTGGTGGCGGTGGCCGCGGTGATCGCGCTGGTCTTCGCCCTGCAGCCCACCGATCCCGCGTCGGAGCCCCCGGCCTACCCCGCTGTCGATGGCGACCTCGGCACCCACCTGCAGCAGCTTCAGGAAAGCGTGAACCCATGAGCGCCACCCGAACTCTCCGCACTCGCGTCGTTCTGGCCGTGACCGGCATCGGCCTGGCCGGAGCCCTGCTCGCCGGCTGCGCGGCCGGCCCGCCCGCGCTGAACGCCGGTACCGCCGCCGAACTGCAGGAGGGGGTACTCGCGGTGAGCACCGCGGCGGCCGCCGGAGACTACGCGACGGCGCAGACGGCGCTCGGCACTGTGCAGACCGCCCTCACCACGGCGTCGGCCGCCGACACCGTGACGGCGGCGCGAGCCGGGCAGATCCAGACCGCCATCGACCTCGTCGACGCCGACCTCACCGCCGCGATCACGGCGAACACCCCCGCAGAAACGCCGGCCACGCCGACTCCGGTCAGCACCTCGGACGAGGACGACGAGGACGACGAGAAGACCGAGAAACCCGGGAAGCCGGAGAAGCCCGGCAAAGACGACAAGTCTCCCAAGGGGTGCGAGAAGAAGGACGACTGCGACTGAAACTCGCTAGCGGGGTGCCGCTGCGCGCACCTTGACGGACCTCGGAGCGAGGCAAAGAATTGCCCCAAGCCATTTCTTGGAGGCCCGCCTGTCTGCATCCGCCGAGCCGGTTCGGGAACCGGCGCCCACCGATAGTTCGCTCGGACTCATCCTCGCGAACCGGTACCGCCTCGCCCGGCTGATCGGCACGGGCGGCATGTCGGAGGTCTATGAGGCCTCCGATCTTGCCCTGGACCGCACCGTCGCCGTGAAGCTCGTGACCCTCGATCCCCGGGGCCCATCCGCGTCTGGGGATACCGCGTCTGGCGAGGCCCGGCGGGGCCGGCTGAACGACGAGGTCAGGGTGCTGGCGCATCTCAATCACTTCGCCCTGGTCACCCTGTACGACGCCGGCACCGCGGTCATCGACGGCGTGCCCCGCTCCTTCCTGGTGACCGAGTTCATCGATGGCGTGGATCTGCGCGGCCGCATCCAGGAGGGCCCGCTCGAGCCGGGCGAGGTGGCCAGGCTGGGCGCCGACCTCTGCGCAGCCCTGGCCTACGTGCACTCCCAAGGCGTCGTCCACCGGGACATCAAGCCGGCGAACGTACTGCTGGCACCGTCCGATTTTCCGGGACGCGGCCAGCACGCCAAGCTTGCCGACTTCGGCATCGCCCGGCTTGTCGACGCCGCCCATCAGACCAGGCCGGGAACGGTGATCGGAACAGCCGGTTATCTCAGCCCCGAGCAGGCGCGCGGCCAGCACGTCGGCCCGGCCAGCGACGTGTACTCGCTGGGTCTGGTGCTGCTCGAGAGCCTCACGGCCGAGCAGTGCTACCCCGGCACCGCGACGGAATCCGCCCTGGCCCGGCTGCACCGGCAGCCGGAGGTGCCGCCGTGGCTCGGCGAGGGCTGGCGCCATCTGCTGACCGGCATGACCGTGCGGGAGGCCGAGCACCGGCTTCCCGCCGCGGATGCCGCAACGCGCCTGCTCGCCCTGGTCCCGCCGACGAACGCACCAGACGACGACACCACCAGGGCCATCGTGTCGCCCCTGGTTGACCCGCGCGAGGCTCCCGAACCTGGCACCGACGCCCCGACAGCGGTGCTGCCCGCCGTTCACCTGCCCACCATGCACCTGCCCGCCGTTCAGCTGCCCGAGGCCCAACCGCCCGAGGCCCAGCCCGCTGTTGCGCCGGTGACGCAGCCCACTCCCCTAGCCGAAACCGCGCCATCCACCGGGGCCAGGCACCGGAACGCGCCCCGCCGGTCGCGCTGGCGCCTCGTGCTCGGCGGCGTCTTGGTGGCTGTCCTCGGCGTGGCAGCGGCGCTGCTCACGGTGCCCAGGGAAGACCCCGCGCCGACCCCGCCCGCTTACCCGGCCGTGGAGGGCGAGTTGGGTGAACACCTCGAGCAGCTGCAGGAGAGTGTGAACCCATGAACCGGCAGAGCCCGAAGGCGCATCGACCGGGGGCACGCCTGACTGCGGCCGGCGTGATTCTGGTGGCGACCCTGCTGGCCGGTTGCACGAGCACGGCGCCCACCCTGCAAGCCGAGACCGCGGGCCAGTTGCAGGCCGCCGTGCTGTCGGTGAGCACCGCTGCGGCGTCGGGCGACTTCGCCGGTGCGAAAGATGCCCTCGAGTCGTTGAAGGCGGTGCTGGCCACGGCCACCGAGGAGGACAGGCTCAGTGCGGGCCGGGCCAGCGACATTCAAGCTGCCATCGCCCTTGTCGAGGCGGACCTGGTCGCCCTCCTCACTCCCCAGACCCCGTCACCCAGCACACCACCCGCTGCCCCGCCGCCGGAGACGGACGAACCGGTGGCGCCTCCCCCCGAGCCCGAGCTCCCGGATCCGCCCCCGGTGACGCCCGAGCCTGAGCCCCCTCAACCCACCGAGCCGCCGCCCGCCGAGCCGACCGAGCCACCCCCGCCCGAACCCACCCCGACTGTGGAACCGACACCGCCGGCCACTCCCGAGCCGACGCCGGCCCCGACACAGGTGCCGGAGG
Source organism: Cryobacterium sp. W22_MBD10_FK3 (assembly GCF_052113745.1). Taxonomy (NCBI): domain Bacteria; kingdom Bacillati; phylum Actinomycetota; class Actinomycetes; order Micrococcales; family Microbacteriaceae; genus Cryobacterium; species Cryobacterium sp. W22_MBD10_FK3. Next base: position 102,440 of record NZ_JBGQOH010000007.1, on the reverse strand, counting down.
CCGAGCCGCCCGCACCGCCGGCGGAGGAGCCCGGGCAGGAAGATCTGATCGACGACTAGACGCCGAAGCGCGGCCACCCCGGTAGTCTGTCCCCGTCAACCCACGTGTCGGAGGATCCCATGCCCCAGCATCTCGTCGTCGGAGCCGGCTGGATCGGCAGCGAACTGGCCCGCCAACTGGCGGCCAGAGGTGACAACGTCACCGTCGCCACCCGCTCCGGCACAACCCTGGCCGGCACCACGGCCCGGGTCCTCGACGCGTCAGATCCCGTGGCGTTCTGCCTCGCGGCCGAGCGGATGGAGACCATCTTCCTGTGCACCAATCCCCCGTACCCCGACTGGGCCCGCCGGTGGCCGCCGGTGTTCGCCGCGGCCATCGCCGCGGCATCCGTCAGCGGTGCCAACCTTGTCGTGATGGGAAATCTCTACCCCTACGGCTCGCCCTCCGGGCCGATGAGCGAACACAGCCCAGAGACCACGACCGAATCGAAGGGCGTGATTCGACGGGAGGGCTGGCATCGGGTGCTCGAGGCGCACGAGCGCGGTGATATCCGGGCCGTGGAGGTGCGCGCGAGCGACTACTTCGGGGCCGGGGTGAGCGGAAACGCCCACCTCGGCCAGGCCTTCTTCGGCCCGGTATTGGCCTCTAAGACCGCCCGTGGTGTCGGTCTCCCCGGCCTCGTGCACAGCTGGAGCTATCTCCCGGACATCGCCGCGACCATGATCGCGGCGGCCGACCTTACCGGCGCGTGGGGTCGACTCTGGCATGTGCCGAGCGGCGCACACAGCCGCACAGACATCGCCGGCCAGCTGAATGCGCACTACGGCAGCCACGGGTCGGTGGCCGGTTACCCCCAGTGGATGCTGCGCTCACTCGGCCTGGTCAGCCCGCTGATGCGCGAGGTAGACAAGTCCAGCTATCAGTTCCGGGTGCCGTATGTGATCGATTCCGCCGAAACCCAGCGGGAGTTGGGGGTGGCCGCCACCCCGTGGGACGAGGCGCTGATCACCGTGGCCGAGAGCTACCGCAGCTAGGGACACACCCGGGTCAGCGGGCGATGGTGTCGATGATGGTGTCCGCGGCCGCGCGGGCCCAGCGTTCGGCCTCGGCGAGGGATTCGAGGGTGAGCTCGCCCTGCGTCTCATGGGCCTCCACGACCCGCTGCACCGTATCGACGATGTCCAGGTAGCCGATCCGGCCGGCGTGGAAGGCCAACACCGCCTGCTCGTTGGACGCGTTGAACACGGCCGGGTAGGTGCCGCCGGCCCGACCCACCTGCTTGGCCAGCTCCACGGCGGGAAACGCCTCGTCGTCGAGAGGTTCGAAGGTCCAGGTGTGCGGGGTGGTCCAGTCGATCGGCACACCGACGGCGACGACCCGGTTCGGCCAGTCCAGGCCCAGCGAGATCGGCAGGCGCATGTTCGGCGGTGACGCCTGGGCGATGGTGGAGCCGTCGATGAACTCCACCATCGAGTGGATGAGCGACTGCGGGTGCACGACGACGTCGATGCTCTCGTAGGGCACGTCGAAGAGCAGGTGGGCCTCGATGATCTCGAGTCCCTTGTTCACCAGGGTCGCGGAGTTGGTGGTGATGACCAGGCCCATGTCCCAGGTGGGGTGGGCGAGAGCCTCACGTGGGGTGACGTTCGTCATCTCGGCGCGCGACCGGCCGCGGAACGGGCCGCCGGATGCCGTGAGCACCAGCCGGCGAACCTCGTCGGCGGTGCCGGAGCGCAGGGCCTGGGCGATGGCGGAGTGTTCCGAGTCGACGGGCACGATCTGGCCGGGCGCGGCGAGCGCCTTGACCAGGTCGCCGCCCACGATCAGGGATTCCTTGTTGGCCAGGGCGAGGGTGCGGCCCGCCTTGAGCGCGGCGAGGGTCGGACCCAGCCCCACCGAACCGGTGATGCCGTTGAGCACGACGTCGGCGTCGACATCCCGCACCAGCTGTTCGGCCTCTGCAGCACCGACGGCGGTGTCGTCCACGGCGAACTCGGCGGCCTGTGCGGCCAGCAGTTCGCGGTTGCTGCCCGCGGAGAGGCCGACCACCTCGAACCGGGTGGGATTGGCCTTGATGACGTCGAGCGCCTGGGTTCCGATCGAGCCCGTGGACCCGAGAATGATGATTCGCTGCACGCCCCCATGGTAGGCGCACCGCGGATATATGCCGGGCGCGACTGACCCTGCGCTGTAGGGTCGTTGAGTGACCGGAGCCAAGCACGACCCAGCATCCGAGCCCGAAACCGCGCCGGGAGCCCCCGTCGAACAGGTGCCGGCCGACGACGAGATCGTCGAGCTACCCGCCAAAGCCAAACGGCCGGGGTTCGTCTATTTCCTCGGCTACGGCATCATGGCGCCCATCGCCCGGCTGGTCTTCCGGCCCCGGATCACCGGCAAAGAGAACATCCCGCGCGAGGGCCGGGTGATCCTCGCGAGCAACCACCTCTCGTTCATCGACAGCATCGTCATCCCGCTCACCGCTCCCCGCCGGGTGCAGTTCCTGGCCAAGTCCACCTACTTCACCGGCACCGGCTTCAAGGGCTGGGTCTCCCGCCAGTTCTTCACCTCCATCGGCGCCGTCGGGGTGGAACGCGGTGCGGGGCAGGCCGCTCAGGTGGCTCTCGACGCCGGCAAGGACATCCTCGAATCCGACAGCGCCTTCGCGATCTACCCGGAGGGCACCCGCTCCCTGGACGGCCGGCTCTACCGCGGCCGCACCGGGGTGGGCTGGCTGGCCCTCACCACCGGCGCGGTGGTGGTGCCGGTGGGCCTGATCGGCACCCAGGAGATCATGCCGGTGGGTTCGAAGATGCCGCGCATCCGCCGCATCAGCGTGAAGTTCGGTGAACCGATCGACGTGAGCGTGCACGGTGCCGCGGACTCCGGCCGGGCCCGCCGCAAGGCCACCGACGAGATCATGGCCGCGATTCACGACCTGACCGGTCAGGAACTCGCGCACAGTTACAACGAATCACCGCCCACCACCGTGGTGCAGCGGGTCAAGCGTGCCATCTGGTGGCGCGAGCTGCGTTAGCCGCACCCCCGCCGGTTTGCGCAACGCAAATAATGACTTCGCGCGCAAGTAAGGACGGAATCCGGTAGGTCGTCCTTCTGGAGTTCCGAGTTCCCTCTACAGTTTCGTAATCCTTTTGTGGAGCAACTGCGCTGTCTCGGCGGGCAGCCCGATGTCGGCCAGGGCGAGTGCCACGAACTCATCGTGGGTGATCGTGCCGGTCGCCAGCAGGAGCATCAGTTCAACGTCGCGCCGGGATGCCTCGCGCCCTTCGTGCGCGTCGCTTCCGAAGTTGCTCGCCACACGCCAAGCCGTCTCAGAGTCGACCCCCTCGAAGAGCTCGGGAAACAGCACTTGCACATCGTAGCCACCGGTCATCAGAAGCCCTTCTCGTCTAGGTCATTGTCGCGTACATGCACGGAACGGACCACGTGCCGCGACGAGGCTGTCCGCCTTGACCTCGGCCAGCTTCACACTTAGCCCTTGCGCTTAGTGACGAGCACGGGCTAACTTATCCGCATGGCTCAGCGACTCTCGACACTCGACGGTGTCTTCCAGGCCGTCGCCGACCCCACCCGGCGTGCGGTGCTCGGCCGGCTCGGCTCAGGGCCGGCCAGCATCGGCGAGCTGGCGGCGCCTTTCGACATGGCGCTCCCCTCGTTCATGAAGCACATCCGCTACCTCGAAAAGAATGGGCTGATCACCACTCGCAAGATCGGGCGGGTGCGCATGTGCACGATCGAACGTGACAGATTCACCCTGATCGAGAGCTGGCTGAGCGAGCAGCGCAGCATCTGGGCGGGCCGCACCGACCGCCTCGAGCAGTTCGTCACCGCCCCCACCCCCGACGTCAGGCCCGACAAGGAGACCTCCGCATGACCGCATCCGCTCACCCCGAACTCGACCTCACCGTCTCGCGCCTGATCAAGGCCCCGCGCGCCAGCGTCTGGAACGCCTGGGCGGACCCGGCCAGCTTTGAGCAGTGGTGGGTACCCGCCCCCACCCTGTGCCGCGTGCGCGAGATGGACCTGCGTGCCGGCGGCTCCTTCCGCACCGAGATCAGCGACGACGGGCTCGAGTTCGGCCCGCACATCACCGGTTGCTTCCTGGCTGTCGACGAGCTCGAGCGAATCGTCTACACGGATGCGCTTGTGGCCGGCTGGCGTCCGTCAGAGGCCTCGTTCGTGACAGCCGTGATCACCCTGGCAGACCACCCCGAGGGCACCGAGTACACCGCCACGGCCATGCACCGCAATGTGACCGACCGTGACCGGCACGAGGAGCTCGGCTTCCACGACGGCTGGGGCACAGTCATCCGTCAGCTCGCCGACTTCGTCGAGTAGCACCCTGACCCGGGCCGGTCACCTGGTGAGCGCCGCGGCGATGGTGCGGATCTCTGCCAGGACCGTCTGCGCGTTGGCACGCTCCAGGGTTTCGGGACGAGCCAGGCAGTCGATGTGCCGGCCTAGTTCCGGGCGCGTGAACGGACGCAGCACCAGCTGCGGGTGCTCGCGCAGGTCGGTCGTATACCGGGGCATCAGCGCCACAGAACCGCTCGCTTCGACAACGGCGGCCGCAACGGAGAACTCGTTGATCCGGTGCAGGATGCGTGCCTCTCTCCCCCCTATCCCCGTAATCACCGAGAGGGCCTGCTCGAGCGGGAAGCCTTCGTGGACGGCGACCCAGGCCTCGTCGTGGAGGTCCGCCGGTTCGATCGCCGCTTTCGCCGCGAGTCGGTGATCGCGTCGGACGGCGATGTCCAAAGGCTCGAACACGAGAGGTTCCACCCGCACCGACCCCGGCCAGGGCGGGCTGCCGGCCAGCCTGTGCGCGAGCACCAGATCATGATCGGCCGCCAGCCGGGGGAAGTCTTCTTGGGCCACATCGAAGTCGGTCAGCCGCACGTCGGGCCGGTCAGAACCCGCGCACGCGGCGAGCAAGGGCCCGAAGACGGCCAGGCCCGCGCTGTGGAAGGCCGCCACCGACACTGTGCCCAACTGATCGCCCTGGAAACGAGCCACCGCCTGGGCGGCGCGCTCGAGCGCCACCTCCACGTCGATCGCCGCCATCGCCAGGGCCCGCCCCGCGTCGGTGAGAGCGGTCCGGCGCCCGTCTCGGAAGGTCAGCGGAGCGGCCGAGTGCCGTTGCAGGGCGCTGATCTGCTGCGACACAGACGAGGGCGTGACGTACAACGCCGCCGCGACGGCGGTGATGCTGCCCCGGTCGCCCAGCTCTCTCAACGCGCGAAGTTGACCCAGTTCCATAAGTTCAAACTAAAGCATTCAACATGAAACTGCTCCCTTGTCTTATGTGATGCCGGACCGGACGATGGTGGAATGCCCGCCATCCTCAGCCGTTTCCGTGTTGACCTGCTCCTGCTCCTGGTCGCCGCCACCTGGGGGTCGACCTACCTGGTGGCCAAAGAACTTGTCACGCCTCAAGCCGTCGTGGCCCTCCTCGCACTCCGGATGCTGCTCGCCGCGGCCCTCCTGGCAGCCATCGTGGCCGTTCGACGCACCCGGATCCTTGCAGCGGAACTGCGAGCGGGCGTGCTGCTCGGAATTGTGTTGGCTGCGGTCTTCGCCTTCGAAACCTTCGGGATAGCCCACACCTCCGCCACGAATGCCGGACTGATCATCAGCCTGACAATCGTGCTCACCCCGATCCTTGATTCGGCGGTATCCGGGCGCCGACTGCCCGGCAGGTTCTTCCTGGCCGCGACGATTGCCGTTGCCGGGGTGGCCCTGCTCGCCGGCAACGGTGTCTTTCAGGCGCCGAGCCTCGGCGACCTGCTCATCCTCGTCGCGGCAATCGTTCGGGCCGTGCACGTCACCTCGATGTACGCCCTCACCGGAAACACACCGATGAACTCGCTTCACCTCACCACGGTGCAACTGGCCACCTGCGCGACGCTCTTTTCGGTGGCCTCCCTGTTCTACGGCGACTCGATCCCGCATTTCCTGGCCCGGCTCGACCCCGGCCGCGCGGCCCTGTTCCTCTACCTCGTGCTCGTGTGCACTGTCTTCGCGTTCCTCGTGCAGACCTGGGCCGTCCGGCGCACCTCGCCCTCCCGGGTGAGCCTGCTGCTTGGCACCGAGCCGGTCTGGGCCGCGCTCGTGGGCATCACGATCGCTCGTGACCCCGTGGCCCTGGCCGGTTACGTGGGTATCGCGCTGATCCTCGCCGGAACCGCGTGGGGCCGGTCCATCGAGGAACGAAGCCGCCTCACCCCAGCACTCGAGTCTTCCGTTCCGGTAACGAACGCGCCCCACTGATCGACGTGGCCCGCCGCCCCGGGCATGGTGGAGCCATGCAGCCACCGAAACCGACAGACAGATTCTCGGCCCGGAGCCGGGTGCTGCTCGGCGCAGTGACGGTGTCAGTTCTGCTCACCGGATGCGCCGGCGCCCCCGGCGGCAACGCGCAAGCCACGGAGATCGCCACGATCGTCGATGGCTACGATTGCCTCGCGCCGAACCTGGGCGGCTGGGTGCTCCCTCCCGACCAGACCGGCACACCCGATCCCGAGCATCCGGACGCGCCGGCAGCGGGTCGTGTGCCGGCGGATTTCACCCCGACCCTGGCCGTGCGGTGCGACCTGATGGCGAGCATCGAGGACGCCGAGGGAAGGTGGAGCGGCGTCACCGCGGTGACCCTCACGGGCGATCTCACCCCACTCCTCGCAGCCCTGGCCGAGCCGAACGACGCCCCCTGGCTCGGCCCGTGCACCGCCGACATGGAACTCGTACCGCCGCTCTGGCTCGTCGACGCGATCGGTCGGGCGATCAACGCGCACTACCCCAGCACCGGATGCGGCAAGACGAAGCCCGGGGTGCGCGACGCCCTCGCCGGGCTGACCGTGCGCGAGAGCACGACGTTGAAGCAAACGCTGGTTGAACCGCGCGCCGCGATCGACAGCCGCTGCGCGACGGAGTGGACCGCTCCGTTCGATGGGGAAACGCTCCTCCAGTCGACCGGCTCGCTCCCCGGCATTGAGGACGTAACGCCGGCTCCCGGCACCCCGCGTGCCGCCACGGTGCCGACCGACGCGGCACCGACCGAAATCGACGGGATGCGCTGGTGCCGCTATGCGGTCGAGGCCCTACCGACGGACCCGCCCGAGTCGGGCGCGGCGACGGCGATCCCGGGGGCGATCACCCTTCGCACCGGCCGGTTCGTCGCCGGTGGCACACTCGACACGGCGACCGCCCGGCTGGTGGCCGATGTGGCCGCGTCCGAACCGGTACCGCGATCCTGCGATGCGACGGCAGCGATGTTTCTGGTACTCGTGCCGAGCCAGGGCGGGCAAGACCTCGACATGACCTTCACCGCCGAACTCGACGGTTGCGAGCTGCTGTACCGCGACGGAAGCGGCTCGCGTGCGCTCCCGGCCGACGTGCGCGACCTTCTCATTGCGCAAACCACGTCGTGACAATCACACGGGCATGCAGCGAATTCCTGTGCAGCGGACATTACAGAGCATGAGGGTCTCCGATGAAGATGACTGGGCGCTCGTCGTGGCCGGCGACGGTGAGGCCTTCGGGCGGATCTTCGACCGGCATCGTGACCGCGTGCGTCGCCATTCCCTGAGACTCGCCCCGACGCCCGGTGAGGCGGAGGATGTCGTCTCCCTCACCTTTCTCGAGGCCTGGCGCAAACGAGAGAAGATCCGGTTCGTCGACCGGTCGATACTGCCGTGGCTGCTGAAAACCGCCACATACACGTGTCTGAATCTGGCGCGCTCTGAGCGGCGGCATCGGATCGCGCTGAGCAAACTGCCGGCCGCGGAGCCGAGCTACGATCCCCCGGAACGTGGCGACGACGGCACGATATTCGCCGCGATGCGGCGTCTGGGCGCCCCTGATCAGGAGATCATCACGCTCTGCGTGCTCGAAGGGCTCTCGGCTGAAGAAGCCGCCTCGTTCCTGGGCATACGTGCATCTTCGGCCCGATCCCGGCTGTCGCGTGCGCGATCGCGTCTGCGAGATGAATCTCCCGAACTCCAACCACCCGGGGTCCGATCGGAAGGTGTGCCCAATGCCTCGTGACGCAACCACCCGGGATCAGATGCAGCGTCGCATGCTTGTTGCTCTCGCTGATTCCGCCCCGCTGACTCGTCGACGTCCGAAGCTGCTGGCCATGCTCACGGTCTTCGCCATCTCCGGGGCCCTCACTGGAGCCGCGGTATCCGCTGCTGCCGCTGTCCTGACCGCGGAACGGGCAACCATCTCCCGCCAGACGCCGACGACCTCGATGCTCGCCGCGCTGGTACCCGGCGACACTCAGCTTGTCGGGGAGCCGTTCCGCATCGAGGACGGAGCCGGTGCCTCGACGCTGAATGTCGGTGTGATTCCGGAAGGCGCTACCGAGCTCTTCATCTCGTTCGGATGCCTGGACGCGGGCACCTACACCACCTCGATCGACGGGTCGGTGTCAGGCATCTACTCCTGCGACGGCCCCAGTCTGAATTCCGGGGGCGGGCGCGCGGTGACAGGCGCTGCACCGCACGCCATCAAGGTAGCCGGAGAGGGTCGATACGTGCTGTGGGCGTCCTGGTCCGCTCGCGCAGTCCTAGCCCAGGCGTCGGCGGAACAGTCTGCGACGATGGCCGATGGCACCGTGACTGAAGCCGAGTATCAGGAGGGCTTCGAGCGTTTCCAGCAGTGCATGGCCGACGCCGGGTATCCCGTCGATGTGGCCGACGCAGCGGGACCATTGATCAGCTACTCCACCAGCGGAGCCGCTGTCGATTCGGGCAGCGAAGGGGCCTGCTACGCGGCCGAGTTCAGATCGATCGATATTGCGTGGCAACAGTCGACCGCGGCGAACGGGCCCTGAGGGCATCGCGGCCGGTGCGCATCCGTTCAGTGCCGGCGGGTGCTGCGGGGCGGCCACCCAGCCGACCTCCGTAAGCTGGGGGCATGTCTTCTTCCTTCTCGGTCAGCCAGGAGCGCAAGCTCGTCACCGCCCTCCCGGGCCCACGGTCAATCGCGCTGCAGGAACGACGCGTTCGCGCCGTGTCTGCCGGGGCCGGCACCCTTGCCAACATCTACATGGACCACGGCGCGGGAGCGATCCTGGTGGACGTGGACGGCAACCAGATTATCGACCTGGGCTGCGGCATCGGCGTGACCACCATCGGCCACGCCCACCCGGAGGTCGCCGCGGCCGCGGCCGCGCAGGCCGGCAAGCTCACCCACACCCTCTTCACCGTCACCCCGTACGAGAACTACGTGCGCGTGGCCGAGAAGCTCGCCGAGATCACCCCCGGTGACTTCGAGAAGCACTCGATCCTGGTGAACACCGGAGCCGAAGCCGTGGAGAACGCGGTGAAGATCGCCCGCAAGTACACCGGCCGCCGCGCCATCGTGAGCCTCGACCACGCCTTCCACGGCCGCACCAACCTCACCATGGCGATGACCTACCGCCCCTGGCCGGAGCGCGTGGGCATGGGCCCGTTCCCCGGTGAGATCTACAGCGTGCCCACCAGCTACCCCTACCAGGACGGCCTGTCCGGCGAGGAAGCGGCCGAGAAGACCATCGACTACATCCAGACCCACATCGGCGCCTCCGAGATCGCGGCGTTCTTCGTCGAGCCGATCCAGGGCGACGGTGGCATCGTCATCCCCGCCCCCGGCTACTTCAAGCGGCTGAGCGAGTTCTGCACCGAAAACGGCATCGTCTTCGTCTCCGACGAGATCCAGGCCGGCATCGCCCGCACCGGCGCCTGGTACGCGATCGAGCACCACGGCGTCGTGCCCGACCTGGTCACCACCGCCAAGGGCATCGCCGGCGGCTTCCCGCTGGCCGCCGTCACCGGCCGCGCCGAGATCATGGATGCCGTGCAGCCCGGCGGCATCGGCGGAACGTTCGGTGGCAACCCGGTCTCGACCGCGGCAGCCCTGGCCGTGTTCGACATCATCGAGCGCGACAACCTGCTTGATGAGGCCAAGCGCGTGGAGAAGGCCCTCTGGGCCCGCATCGGCGACTGGGCGGATAAGTTCGACATCGTCGGCGACGTGCGCGGCAAGGGCGCCATGTTCGGCGTCGAGCTCGTGCACCCCGGCACCAAGAAGCCGTTCCCCGAGGCGCTTTCCTTCGTGCTCAAGCACGCGACCACCAACGGCGTGATCGTGCTGGATGCCGGCAGCTGGGACTCCGTGCTGCGGATCATGCCGTCTGTGGTCATCTCCGATGCCCTCATCGACGACGCCGCTTCGGTGCTCGAAGAGGCCTTCACCCTGTTCGCCGCTGCTCAGAAGTAAGGCGGCAGCCCGCGAAAGCGGTCCCGTGGTCACCTCCGCTCTGCGGAGGCAACCACGGGGCCGCTTTCGCGGTTGAGGCGGGCGGGTTTAGAGCAGCGACGCCGGTTCCGCGACGGTGGTCACCGATTCGTGGCCGACCGGGAAGTTCACCGACGCGGCGATGAAGCAGGCCCTGGCCGCCTCGGCGTGCAGGCTCTGCGCCAGCTCCACCTGGTCGGGATCGGCGATGGTGACCCGGGGACGCAGGGTGGCGGCTGTGAAGTGGCCACCGCCATCCGTGGTCTGCGCCATCGTGCCGATGGCGTCGTCGGAATAACCGACCACCACCACCCCGTGCGTGGCGGCCACGTGCAGGTACGAGAGCATGTGGCATTGGCTGAGCGCGCCCAGCAGCAGCTCCTCGGGGTTCCACCGGTCGGCGTCACCGTGGAAGGTGCGGTCGGCCGATCCTGCGATCGGTTCGTTGCCTGCCGAGGTGAGAACGTGATCGCGACCGTAGGCGCGGTAGCTGCTGGTGCCGGTGCCGCGGTTGCCCGTCCAATGGATCTGCACGGCATAGTGATGTACACCGATCATGGCGTCTCCTTCGGGTTTCACGCTTACTGCCAATTCTGGCAGGGAATAGCCCGGGTGCTCGCTCCCGCGGGCGGTAAACTGGCGCGATCATGACTGACACGCTGACTGATTCCGCTGCCGCTTCCGCCCCCTCGTCCCCGGTCTACACGGTGACCCAGGAACGTAAGATCGTGACGGCCATCCCCGGCCCGCGCTCGACCGAGATGCACCAGCGACGTCTGGCCGCGGTGTCCTCCGGCGTCAGCTCGGCCCTTCCGGTCTACATCAAGAAGGCCAGTGGCGCCATCATCGTCGACCTCGACGACAACCAGTTCATCGACCTTGGCGCCGGCATCGGCGTGACGACGGTCGGGCACTCCGAATCCAGCGTCGTGACCGCCGCGACCGGACAGTTGAACGACTTCGTGCACACCCTGTTCACCATCACCCCGTACGAGGAGTACGTGCGGGTCGCCGAGTTGCTCGCCGCGCACACCCCCGGCAGCTTCGCCAAGAAGACCGTGCTGATCAACTCGGGTGCGGAGGCCGTGGAGAACGGCGTGAAAATCGCCCGCAAGTACACCGGTCGCCGCGCCGTCGCGGTGCTCGACCACGCCTACCACGGTCGCACCGTGCTCACCATGGCAATGAACTACAAGGCCGCTCCGTACGCCACCGGCTACGGCCCGCTGGCCAGCGACGTCTACCACGCGCCCAACTCCTACCCGTATCACGACGGCCTGTCGGGCGCTGAAGCCGCCGCCCGCACCATCGCCTACCTCGAGAAGGTCATCGGCGCCAGCGACCTGGCCTGCCTCGTCGTCGAACCGATTCAGGGCGAGGGCGGCTTCATGGTTCCGGCCGAGGGCTACCTGCCGCTGCTGCAGGAGTGGTGCACCGCCAACGGCGTCGTGATGATCGCCGACGAGATCCAGAGCGGCATGGCCCGCACCGGCGCCTACTTCGCCAGCGAGCACTTCGGCTGGGAGCCCGACCTGGTGCTGGTGGCCAAGGGCATCGCCGGCGGCATGCCGCTGGCCGCCGTGACCGGCCGCGCCGAGATCCTCGACGCCTCCCAGCCCGGCGGGCTCGGCGGCACCTTCGGCGGCAACCCGGTGGCCTGCGCCGCCGCGATCGCGGTGTTCGAGGCCATCGAACGCAACAACCTCCTCGCCGAAGGCCAGCGCATCGAGAAGACCCTCCGCGCGGGCCTGAGCACGCTGGCCGACAAGTACGACATCATCGGCGAGATCCGCGGCCGCGGTGCCATGATCGCCATCGAGCTTGTGCAGCCCGGCACCCAGACCACCAGCAAGGCTCCCAACGCCGCCGCGGTCACCGCCATCGCGGCATACGCGGCGCAGCACGGGGTACTGCTGCTCACGGCCGGCACCTACGGCAACGTGCTCCGGTTCCTGCCCAGCCTGGCCGTCACGGATGCGCTGCTGGCCGATGCCCTATCGGTGATCGACGACGCGATGGCGGCGCTGTAATCGTGACGACGTCGACTCCGGCCGCCTTCGGCGCGGCGGCGCCATCCACCGCGGGAACCATCGAGGTCATCGACTCGGTGGAACTGGCCGTCGTCGAACGCTCCGGCTTCATCGAGTCCCGCCACGCCGGGGCGGCCGTGGTCCTCAGCGGCGACGGCGCCGTGCTCCGGGCCCTCGGCGATGTCAACGCCCCGGTGTTCCCGCGCTCCTCGATGAAACCGTTCCAGGCCATCGCGGTCATGGCCAGCGGCGTGGTGCTGCGCGGGGAGGATGCCGCGATCGCGACCTCCAGCCACTCCGGCACCCAGAAGCACACCGACCTGGTGCGCGGGCTCCTGGCCCGCGCGGGGCTCTCCGAAGCCGACCTGGGCTGCACGCCCACCTGGCCGGGCGACTCCGCCACCCGCGACAACCTGGTGCGGCAGGGCAACGGGCCCGCCCCGATCTACTCGGACTGCTCCGGCAAGCACGCGGCGATGCTCGTGGCCTGCGTCCAGAACCACTGGGTCACCAACGGCTACCTCGATCCCGAGCACCCGCTGCAGAAGCGCATCCTCGACGTCGTCGAGCGGTTCACCGGCGAACGCCCCGCTGCCAGCGGCGTCGACGGCTGCGGCGCCCCCGTGCACGCGCTGTCGCTCACGGCGCTGGCGCGCGGCATCGCGCGGATCGCCACATCCAAGTCGAGCTCACCGTTCGCCATCTACCGTGAGGCCGGGTTCCTGGCCGAGGCGGTGCGCGAGAACGGCTGGGTGATCGCCGGGCCCGGCCTGCCGGACTCGATCGCGATCGAACGGCTGGGCCTGTTCGTCAAGGGCGGTGCAGAGGGCATCATGGTGGCCTCCGCCCAGAACGGCACCACCGTGGCGCTGAAGATCCTCGACGGCAACCTGCGGGCGGCCACCATCGTGGCGCTGAGCCTCTTGGCGGATGCCGGGGCCGTGGCCCGCGCCGACGTCGACGCCATCGTGCCCGAACTGAAGCTCGGTGTGCTCGGCGGCGGCAACCCGATCGGCCAGATCCGCGCCAGCTACGTCTAACCCCGTTCGCGAAAGCGTTACTTGCGCGCTGATCAGGCCAGGGTGGCGGGGTCCGCGGCGGGGTCCGTGCCGTCTTCCTGGTCCATGGCCAGCGCCGAGGCCTCCGGCACCCACTGCACGTCGCCGTGCTCGGCGTTCGCGCCCCTGGCGAGCACGAACAGCAGCGTCGACAACCGGTTCAGGTAGCGCGCGCACAACGGATTGACCACTGCAGGATGCGCCTCAACGGCGACCCAGACCGCCCGCTCGGCACGCCGCACCACGGCACGCGCCTGGTAGAGCAACGAGGCGGCGACGGTGCCGCCGGGGAGCACTCGGCCGCTGAGGTCGGCGGCATCCGGCTCGAAGTGGTCGACCGCCCGCTCCAGGCGGGTCAGGTGGGATTCCTGGATGCGCGCGGTCGCGGGCTCGGCAGCGTCCAGCGGCACGGCCAGGTCGGCGACCAGGTCGAACAGGTCGTTCTGCACGCTCGCCAGGGTGGAGGTGATCCCGATCGGCAGGTTGCCGACGGCCATCACCACACTCACCTGCGCGTTGGCCTCGTCACACTCCTCGTAGGCGGCCACCCGCACATCGGTCTTGGCCACGTCGCCGTGCCGACCGAAGGTGGTGCGACCGGAATCACCTCGCCCGGTATACAAAGAGGGCCCAGCGGTTCCGGATTCATCGAGTTCAGCCATAGCCGCCACTATAGTAATGTCCCCTGAATCCACGTACCGTGGAGGCAGACCACGGGCCAGCACTTTCGCCACTCCGCCACCAATTGTGCACAATGGAAGGTGATCGGAGCCTGTTCGGTCGGCAAGGAGCACCATGTCCAGAGGCTTATCCGACGACGACATCGAGTCAGCGCTCGGGGACGCGGTCGACGAACCGGCCCGCACAGGCTGGGCCACTGTCGACAAGACGGTTTTCGGCGTCTCCGCCGGCATCATCCTGGTGGTCTGCCTGCTCGGCGTGTTCTTCACCGACGCCGTGGGCGCCGGCGCGTCAGCAGCCCTGGGCTGGGTCACCAGCAACCTGGGCTGGCTGTTCATCCTGGGCGCGTCCGGCTTCGTGGTCTTCGCGCTGGTGCTGGCGTTCGGCCGGTACGGCAGCATCCCGCTCTCCCGTGAAGGGCAGAAAACCGAGTTCTCGACGCTGTCCTGGGTGTCGATGATGTTCAGCGCGGGCATGGGCATCGGGTTGATGTTCTACGGGGTGTTCGAACCGGTCACCCACCTGGCGTCGCCGCCGCCGTTCGTCGACGCTGAGCCGAACAGCCCGGAGGCCGCCAACGCGGCCATGGCGTACACCTTCTTCCACTGGGGGCTGCATCCGTGGGCGATCTACGCGGTGGTCGGCCTGGCGCTGGCCTACTCGACGTACCGGATGGGACGCGGCAACCTGATGAGTTCCCCTTTCCAGGCCATCTTCGGCAGGGACCGCATCGTCAACAAGGGCTGGGGCAAGCCGATCGACATCCTGGCGATCATCTGCACCAAGTTCGGCTCCGCGACGTCCCTCGGGCTGGGTGCTCTGCAGATCGCGGCCGGTTTCTCGCTGCTGACCACCGGCAAGTTCGCCGACGACCCGGGCACCGCCTTGCCGATCATCATCATCTGCGTGCTCACCGTGGGCGTGGTGTTCTCCGCCGCGAGCGGGCTCGCCAAGGGGATCAAATGGCTCAGCAACACGAACATGGTGCTGTCCGCCGTGCTCGTGGTGTTCGTCTTCGTGGTCGGCCCGACGGTGTTCATCCTGAACCTGCTGCCGTCGGCCGTCGGTGCATACCTGGCCGATCTCGTGCCGATGAGTTTCCACTCCGCAGTGTTCGGCGGTAGCGACTGGCTGGCCAGCTGGACGATCTTCTACTGGGCGTGGTGGATCTCCTGGACCCCGTTCGTCGGCACCTTCATCGCCCGGATCTCCCGCGGTCGCACCATCCGCGAATTCGTCCTCGGCGTGCTGTTGGTTCCGACAGCGGTCAGCATCCTCTGGTTCGTCGTGTTCGGCGGGGCCGGCCTGCACCTGCAGCTGGGCGGCATCGACATCGCCGGCACCGGCAGTGAGGCGGCCGGGTTCTTCGCCGCCTTGCAGCAGTACCCGTTCTTCATCGGCTCTGCCCTGGTGGTGATGGTGCTCACGGCGGTGTTCTTCGTCAGCGGGGCGGATGCCGGCGCCCTCGTGCTCGGTACGCTCTCGAGCCGCGGCCGCAAGGAACCGTGGAAGCCGTTGGTGATCTTCTGGGCGGTGCTCACCGGCGCCGTCGCCGCGGTGCTCCTGTTCGTGGGCGGTTTGGGCGCGCTGCAGACCTTCACGATCCTGGCGGCGACCCCGTTCGTGCTGATCATCATCGGCCTGTGCGTGTCTCTGTACGTGGACCTGCGCCGGGACCCGTTGCGGAAACGCACGGTCGGGCCGGTCCGCACGTCCTCCGAGGTTCTCGGCACGGTGCCGTTCACCAGGCCGGCCACCGACGGTGACGGCGACGGCACCCCGGCGGACGCCGCGTCCCCGCCCTCCGACGACAAACTGGACTAGCCGAGGCGGGCCTGGCGTTTGGCGCGGGCGGCGCTGGACACCTGGGCGGTCACCACGATCACCAGCGCGAGGATGAACACGGCCGAGGCGATCACGTTCGCCTCGGCCGGGATGCCGCGGGACGCCGAGATGTAGATGTACTTGGGGAACGTGGTGACGGCGCCGGAGTTGAAGTTGGTGATGATGAAGTCGTCAAAGCTCAGGGCGAACGACAGCAGCGCCGCCGCGAGAATGCCCGGCAGCAGCAGCGGGAACGTGATGCGCGCGAACACCTGGGCAGGCGACCCGTACAGGTCCCGGCCCGCCTCCTCGAGCGCCGGGTCGAGGCCGGCCACGCGGGCCTTCACCGTCACCACCACAAAGCTGATGCAGAACATCGTGTGCGCCAGGATGATCGTGAGCATGTCTTTGGGCACCCCGAGCGAGAGGAACTGGGCCGCCAGCCCGGCGCCGAGCACCACCTCGGGGGTGGCCATCGGCAGGAACAGCAGCAGGCTGGTGCCGGCCCGGAACTTGAACCTGTAGCGCACCAGGGCGATCGCGA
Source organism: Cryobacterium sp. W22_MBD10_FK3 (assembly GCF_052113745.1). Lineage (NCBI taxonomy): Bacteria > Bacillati > Actinomycetota > Actinomycetes > Micrococcales > Microbacteriaceae > Cryobacterium > Cryobacterium sp. W22_MBD10_FK3. Next base: position 86,007 of record NZ_JBGQOH010000007.1, on the reverse strand, counting down.
TCATGGTGCCCAGGGTCGTGGCGAGCACCGTGGCGGCCAGCCCGATGACCAGGCTGTTGCCGAACGCCTCGCAGACCGCCCCGTTCTGCACCGCACACACGTTCAGCCACTTGTCGAACGTGAAACCGCGCCAGGTGATGTTCGACTTCAGCGAATCGTTGAACGAGAAGATGAAGGTGTACACGATCGGCACCATCAGAAAGATCAGGGCCAGCGCCGTGTACAGCGGCAGCAACCATTTGCCAAGCGAGATCCGGGTCACAGCAGCTCCTCGGTTCCGCTTCGCTTCACGTAGACGCCCACGATCACCAGAATCACCGTCATCAGGATGATCGACAGCGCCGCCGCCGCCGGATAGTTCAGCAACACCAGGAAGTTCGCCTCGATCACATTGCCGATCATCTGGGTATCCGCCCCGCCGAGAAAGTCCCGGCTGGCGTTGATGTAGTCGCCGGCCGCGGGAATGAAGGTGAGCAGGGTGCCAGCCACGATGCCGGGCATCGACAGCGGGATCGTCACGGTGCGGAAGGTGTGGAATCCGTTGGCGTAGAGGTCGTTACCGGCCTCGAGGTAGCGCAGGTCGAGCCGCTCCAGGGTGGTGTAGAGCGGCAGCGTCATGAATGGGATGAAGTTGTAGGTGAGGCCGAAGATCACCGAGAACGCCGTGCCGGTGAGGTGCGCGTCCGGCGCCAGCAGCGACACCGCCTTCAGCGAGGTCACCAGGAACGACTCATCGGAGAGCAGCTGCTTCCAGGCCAGGGTGCGCAACAGGAAACTGATGAAGAACGGGGCGATCACGAGCACCAGCATCAGGCTCTGCAGCAGCGGCCACTTTCGCGCGGTGACTCCGATGAAGTAGGCCAACGGGTAGCTGAAGGCCAACGCCAGCACCGTGGCGATCAGCGCGTAGCCGAACGAGCGCAGGATGTGCGGCCAGTACTGTTCCATGACCACCACGTAGTTCTCCCAGCGGAACGCGTAGCTGTACATGCCGATGTCACCGAACTCGCTCGGCGCCTGCAGCGAGGTGAGGATCAACGAGACCAGCGGGGCGAGGAAGAACAGCACCAGATAGAGGATGCCCGGCAGGAGCAGCAGCAGGGCAACCGGGCTGCGGCGGCGCGCCGCGGCGTCGGTGGGTGGTGCGGTGATGCTGGCGAAGGCGGCGAAGGCCATTCCTAGGCCTCCTCGAGCTCCGTGACGAGAGCGGCGCGGCGCTGGGCGGCGATGCTCTTCGTGCTGGTGTCGGCGACGAATCTGGGGTCGGGGGCGACGGGGTCGTCGTCGAGGCCGAAGCCGTGTTCAACGTTCCAGGTCACCCAGACCTCGTCCCCCTCGCCCTCGACGGGACCGAAGGCACGGTTCTGTGCGAAGACGATGAGGGTGCCGACGCCGGGCACCAGCACCAGGTATTGGGTGCTCACCCCGGTGAAGGAGACGTCCGTGACCCGGCCTGGGCCCATCACGTTGTGCGAGGAGTCGGGCACCGGCTTCTGCTTGTGCAGGGTGAGCTTCTCCGGGCGCACCCCGATGGTGACGTCGCCGGAGTGCCGGTGCGAACGGGTTTTGGGAACCACGATGCTGCGGCCGGCGATGTCCACGGCGATGGCGGTGCTGGTCTCCCCCAGCACCGGCCCGGTGAACAGGTTGGACTGGCCGAGGAAGTTCGCTACGAACGCGGTCTTGGGTAATTCGTAGAGCTGCTCGGGCGCGCCCAGCTGCTCGATTCGGCCCTTGTTCATCACCGCGATGGTGTCGGCCATGGTCATGGCCTCCTCCTGATCGTGGGTGACGTGCAGGAACGTGAGACCGACCTCCTCCTGAATGGTCTTGAGCTCGAGTTGCATCTGGCGGCGCAGTTTGAGGTCGAGCGCGCCGAGCGGCTCGTCGAGCAGCAGCAGGGCGGGCCGGTTCACGATAGCGCGGGCCAGGGCCACTCGCTGCTGCTGGCCGCCGGAGAGCTGCACGGGTTTGCGGGCGGCCAGGTGATCGAGTTCGACCAGCCGGAGGGCCTCATGGGCCTTACCCTGGGCATCCGCGATCTTGCGCCTGCGCAACCCGAAGGCCACGTTCTCGAGCACGGTCATGTGCGGAAAGAGCGCGTAGCTCTGGAACACGGTGTTCACCGGCCGCTGATAGGCCTTCTGGGTGGTCACGTCCTCTCCGCCGATCAGGATGCGCCCACCCGTGGGATCTTCCAGGCCCGCCACCAACCGCAGCGTGGTGGTCTTGCCGCAGCCCGACGGCCCGAGCAGGGCGAAGAACGAACCGGCCGGGATGACGAGGTCGAGGTGTTCGATGGCGGTGAAACCGGGGAAGCGCTTCTGGATGCCGACCAGCACGAGGTCGGCGCCCCGGTCGGCGAAGGCGCCGGAGGACACGGCTCAGGCTCCCAGCAGGATGCTCTGGAACTGCGCGCCGTAAGTCTGCTCCTCGGCGCCGGTGAGGGTGCGGAACACCTTCGCCTTCGCGAGGGTGGCGTCGTCGGGGAAGATCAGCTGGTTCTCGGCCAGTTCGGGGTCGATCTCCATCGCCGCCTCCTTGGCCCCGGCGACCGGGGTGATGTAATTCACGTAGGCGGCGACCTCGGCGGCCACGGCCGGGTCGTAGTAGTAGTTGATCAGGGCTTCGGCGTTGGCCTTGTGCGCGGAGCCGATCGGCACCACGAAGTTGTCATTCCAGATGGTGCCGCCCTTGTCCGGCACCACGAAGCCCCACTTGTCGCCGTTCTCGGCGTTGAGCTGCACGATGTCGCCCGACCAGACGATCGCGGCCAGGCTGTCGCCGTTGACCAGGTCTTCCTTATAGGAGTTGCCCTTGATGTTGCGCACCTGGCCATCGCTGACCTGCTTCTTGAGCACCTCGATCGCTGCGGTGAACTCGTCGTCGCCCCAGTCGCCGGAGATGTCGACGCCTTGGTCGAGCATGATCAGCCCCATGGTGTCGCGCATCTCCGAGAGCACGCCGACCCGGCCCTTGAGCTCGGGGGTGCTCCACAGTTCCTCGACCGAGCCGATGCCGTCCGGGAGTTTCTCCTTGTTCCAGCAGATGCCCGCGAAGCCGCCCTGCCAGGGCACCGACAGCGCCCGGCCGGGGTCGAAGTCCACGTCTTTCAGCGTGGGCAGCAGGTTGGCCAGGTTGGGGATGTTCTTGTGGTCGAGTTCCTGCAGGTAGCCGAACCTGGCCAGCCGGCCCACCATCCAGTCGGTCAGGCACACGGCGTCAGCGCCGATGTCCTTGCCGAGGGCCAATTGGTCCTTCACCTTGCCGTAATAGGTGTTGTTGTCGTCCACGGCCTCGGTGTAGTTCACCGTGATGCCGGCCTCGGCGGTGAAGGCCTCCAGCGTCGGATAGTTCCCGGCGTCGTCCACGTCGATGTAGAGCGCCCAGTTGTCCCAGCGCAGGGTCTTCTCGTCGCCGGACACGTCGGCGGCCGCGGTCGGCTGCGCGGCGCTTCCGGTGGAGCACGCGGCGAGCGCCAGCGCCGCGGCCCCGGCACCCGCGCCGGTGAGCAGGGTGCGCCGGCCCAGCTGAGCCTGCCTGGCCTGGCGAACGAGCTGCTGGATCATCGGGTCTGCGGGCATGGGCCTCGGCGTCATGAACGATCTCCTTGCATTCTTCAGCGACTTCGGAAGCGTCGAGCGAGCCCGGCCCGCTGCGTGACGAGTGGACCGATAGTGGCACAGTCGGAACCAAACACGCCACAAAATGTGCAAAACGTTAACATTCCTGCAATTTTCAACCGATATCGTCGTTGGCCCGCGGTCGGCACCCTCGGAATCGGCAATCCGCTCGCAGTAGGCTGTGCTCCCAGGCTGTCCCCCACCAGGCAGGAGCGTCATGCGCGTCGCAATCCCATCCGAGATCAAGGACAACGAATTCAGGGTGGCGATCACCCCCGCCGGCGTGCACGACCTGGTGCTGCACGGCCATGAGGTACTCGTCGAGACCGGCGCCGGGGTGGGTTCGTCGATCACCGACGAGCAGTATCGGGCGGCAGGCGCCACGATCATGCCGGATGCCGGGTCCACCTGGGCCGGCGCCGAGCTGCTGCTCAAGGTGAAAGAGCCGGTGCCCAGCGAATACGGCTACTTCCGGGACGACCTCGTACTCTTCACCTACCTGCACCTGGCGGCGGAAGCGGCCCTCACCCGCGCGCTGCTGGCCGCGGGCGTCACCGGCATCGCCTACGAAACCGTGCAGTTGCCAGGCCGGGCGCTGCCGCTGCTGGCGCCGATGAGCGAGGTCGCCGGACGCCTGGCCCCGATCGTGGGCGCGAATGCCATGCTCAAGCCCAATGGCGGGCCCGGTCTGCTCGTGCCGGGAGTGCCGGGCACCCACCCCGCCAGGGTCACCATTCTCGGCGGCGGCGTCGCCGGCACTGCGGCGATGCAGGTGGCGATCGGCCTGGGCGCCGAGGTCACGGTGCTGGACACCAACCTGTTCCGCCTACGCGAACTGGATGCCCAGTATTACGGGCGGGTGAAGACCATCGCGTCGAACGCGTTCGAGATCGAGACTGCCCTGGTGCAGTCCGACCTGGTGATCGGGTCGGTGCTGATTCCGGGTGCCAGGGCTCCCAAGCTGGTCAGCAACGACCTGGTGTCGCGGATGAAGCCGGGCAGCGTTCTGGTGGATATTGCGGTCGACCAGGGCGGCTGTTTCGCCGACACCCACGCGACCACCCACACCGACCCCACCTTCACGGTGCACGGCTCGTTGTTCTACTGCGTGGCCAACATGCCTGGCGCGGTACCGAGCACCTCCACCTACGCGCTCACCAACGCCACCCTGCCCTACGTGCGCGCCATCGCGTCCAGGGGCTGGCGGGATGCCTTGCGGGGCGACGCCGCGCTCGCCCTGGGGCTGAACACCTACGGCGGCGCCCTCACCAACGCGCCGGTCGCCACCGCCAACGCGCTGCCGTTCAGGCCGGTGGCCGAGGCTCTCGCCTGACCACACCAATCGAACGAGGCGTGGTGTTAGATGGATGATGTGGCTACACCGACCGATCCGCGTCATCAGGACGACGAGGGCGCGCGGAGCGACCGGCATGAGCAGGATTCGGCATCAGCCCGCCAGGAGAGAACCCGGAAAATTCTGGCGGACGCCCAGCAGCGCGACGATGCGGCGAACCTCCGTGACGACGAGTCGGACAAGCGTTCCGAGGCTGCTGATCTGCAGGCCTTCCTCGATGTCGGCGAGACCTATTCCGGCCATGGGGAACGTCGAGCGGCGGCCATCGACCGGTCACTCGCCAAAGACGACCGGGAGTCCTCCGCTGAGGATCGGGCCAAACTCTCCGACGCTGGTTCTGATGCCGACGGAACCGATGATTCCGACGGAACTGATCACGCCGACGGCACGGCAGACGCCGACCGCTAACCGGTCGGACTACGGCACGCTCACTCGCAGCACGCCGCCATCGGGCCGCACCAGCCAGCCGCGCGAGTTGGCCGGGGCCAGCGGTGGTGGCAGGTCACGACGGCGCGTTACCAGCCTGTAGTCGGCCAGGCTCGCTCCGTCGAAGACCAGCGGCGCCAGCCCGCGCAGCCCGGCCAACAGTGACCAGTGCGCCTGCCAGGTGTCGGCGTCGCCCACCAGCACGGTTCCCGCGGCGACGTCTGAGACCTCCAGGCGACCGCCCTGCGTCCCAGCCGTCGGCAGCACCCCGAGCTCGATGACCTGAGAGAAGGCCGGGGAGCCGGCTGCCCGGAACGCGGCAGCGGAGCGGACGGGCGACCCGGCGACAACAAGCAGCACCGGTATGGACCCGGGCGCTGCGTGCAGCACCGACGGCACGGCGATCGGTTCGACCGGAGCGCCCTGCTGACGGGACCCTTCGTCCAGCACGAGTTGGATGCGCGAGCCCCGCCAGTGCCCTCCCCCGGGCGGCAGGGTCTGATCGAAGCTCGCCGCCGGTTCTCCAGCGGCCTGGTGCTCGTACACGGTGGGCAGCCGCAGCACCAGCCTGCTCGGGCACAGTGCCGGCAAGGCCTGTAGCGCGCCGGTGAGCCGTTGCGCTGTCAGCACGAGGCGCAGCCCGCTCTGGCCGCCGTCGCGCAGCAGGCCGGTGAGCAGGTCGACGGCCGCCGCACGGTGTTCCTCGCCCCAGCGGGCGAGCACCGCATCGATATCGTCGATCAGCAGGACCGGGCAGTGCGGATCATCGTCGTGATGCCGGCCGACCCGTCGTTCCGGCGTGTCCCGCCCGTCCAGTGCCGCCCTCGCCCTCACCAGGGCGTCCCAGGTGCCCTCGACGTCGCCGGGGATCAGGTCGAAGCGACCGGGGGCCTGGGCGGCCAGCGCCGCCAACAGGCTGGATTTTCCGGTGCCGGAGGCGCCCACCACGAGAAGGTGGCCGTCGGCGTCCGGGTCGTACCCGGCGGGGCTGTAACGCTGCAGCTCTGGTTCATCGAGCAGCCCCAGCAGCACCCCCGGCGCCGGCACCCCTCCCTCGGCGAGCGCGGCGGCATTCTCGGCGGTCAGCAGCCGAGGGAGCGGATCGACCCAGGGACGTCGCGGTGGCCGGGCGCCGACCGGCCGACCGGTCAGCACGCCCCGGATGTCGCCGTCGCTCGTTGTCGCCACCTGGCAGGGTTGCGGCGCCGCTGGTCCCCGGCGCACCACGCAGCGCCCAGGTCGTGCGGCATCGATCCGGGCGGCGTCGTCGCACCCGATCACGGCCTGGCTGTCGGCCGTGTTGTTCACCCGCAGCGACAAACGCAGGCTGCAGTTCGCCAGCAGGGCGTCGCGCACCACCCCGGCCGGTCGCTGCGTGCAGAGCACCAGATGCACTCCCAGCGACCGCCCGCGAGCGGCGATGTCCACGAACAGGGCGTGCAGGGTGGGGAACGCGTCGAGCATGGTGGCGAACTCGTCGACGACGATCACCAGCCGCGGGAGGCGACCGGCGCTGCGGGGGTCGGCGACGTCACGGCCTCCAACGTCACGCAGCACCCGCTCCCGGTGGCGCAGTTCGGCGGCCAGGCTGGCCAGTGCCCGCAGGGCCTCGCGTTCGTCGAGATCGGTGATCAGCCCCACGCAGTGCGGCAGCTCCCGCACCGCGTCGAAGGCCGCCCCGCCCTTGAAGTCGACGAGCAGGAAGGTGACCCGGCCCGGCGGGTAGAGTGCCGCCATCGCCGTCACCCAGGTCACCAGGAGTTCGCTTTTGCCGCTGCCGGTCGTGCCACCGACGAGGGCGTGCGGCCCGTCGGCCACCAGATCCACGGAAAGGGGACCGCTTTCCCCGATCCCGATGGCACAGGAGAGGCCGTCCGGTGTGCCGACGGAGACGTCGGTTTCCCTGCCGGGTGCGGTCGTGCCGCCGGACGTGAGCGACGCGAACGAGACCGTCCCGGGCAGCGCGTCGCCGGTGCCGGTCAACCCGGCCGCCTCGGCGTCGCGGCGCAGCCTCACGTCGAAGCCGCGGGTCTGCTGCCCGGCCACGAGCTGCGGCACAAACCAGAGGCGCACCGGCTGCCCGTCCAATCGCACGATCTCCGCGCCACAGGCCCCGTGCACCCGCACGATGGTGGCGCAGCCGGGCGGAAGCGCCGCCCCGGCGTGGGCGAGCGCAATCCGGATGTCACTGCCGCCTCGGCCTGACCGCTCGGAGGGGTCGGCCTGACCGGGCTGTGCAGGGTGCCCGGGTTGGCTGATTGTGAGCCAGCGGGCCGGGGCGAGCGCCGAGCAGTGCGGCACTCCGCGCGCCCAGGCCCAGTCCTCGCCGGCCGGCGTTCTCACGCCCAGGGCGCGGGGGCTGAGCTGACCGAGCAGTTGCACCACCAGGCTGCGGGCGAGCGACCCGACAATGAGACCAGGTCCGATGATCCCGATCCCACCGGCCGGGTCCACCATGATGGGGGCGTCGCGGAGGACCGCCGCCCTGGCTCGCAATTCCCGTTGCTCGGGGCCGTCTCCGCCCTCCAGCCGCAGGCCGCTTGGCCGGGGTCCGGCCCCGAGCACGACAGACACGACCTCAGAATCGGCCCAGCGGGCCGGGTCGTGGACGTTGTCGAGCATCCGGTGCACCGCCGGCGCGGCGCCCCACGCGTCGCGCCGCAACCGGGCCAGACCCCGATCGACGGCAGCCGTCGCTTCGAGCATCCCGTCGGCGTACAGTGCGGCGTCCCGGCGGTGTTGCCTGGAGTTGGACCGACGCCCATCGACGAGGCCTCCGACGGCCAGGACCGGGCTGAGGACCGCGAAGACGAGCACCAGTGCCGACCCGGTGATCCACCAGAGCAATCCGGCGACCAGCAGAGGAGCCACGCAGGCGATGAGGGGAAAGGCCGGCCGCCCCGGCGGGGTGGGCCGGTCAGGCAGCCTGATCGGTTCGATGGCGGGCAGGTCGTGGGCGACTGTCATTCCCCCAGCAGACCTCCATCCACCACCGGCACCGCCGGTTCGGCGAGGGCGGTGGGAAAACCGGCACTCGTCGGGATGTGGAGGAGCCGGGGCTAGAGCACCATGAAGAACTGGTCGCCGATTTCAACCCTGGCGCCGCGGGCCACCAGGTAGCGGCGGCCGGGTTCGCAGCGCAGCGCCGGCGCCTGGGCGCGGCGCACGATTGTGCCGTTGCCCGAGAACCTGTCGTTGACCCAGAACTCGCCCTCGTGCTGGCCGAATTCGAGGTGGCTCTTCGACACCGTCATGCCCAGGTCGGTGATCTGGATCAGGTGGTCGAATACCTCGGCAGGCTGGGGCAGGGGTCGCCGGCCGATCAGGCCGGTGCCGCGCACCGAGACGGTCTCGCCGGTGCTGAACTGCAGCGTGAACCGGGCGGGCTCCGCCGAGACGGGCGGCGGGGCCGCGTGGGCGCCGCCCGGTCGCAGCGGCCCGGTACCGGACGCGTCGTTCCCGGCCGCGTCATTCCCGGCAGCGGCGGGCAGTGCAGCGGCGGGGGCCTGGACGCTGCCGTCCGGCAACAACGGCACCGAGATCACCGTGGTCCTGGGCGCCAGCGGCTGGATGATGGTCGTGTCGCTGGGTCGGGGGTCCGCCCGCTTGCGGGTCATCGGGGTCGCCGAGGTCGAGCTTCCGCAGCCGCCGCAGAACATCGCGCCGTGCGGCAGGTGCGCTCCGCAAATCTGGCAGTTCACTGACCGGTTCCCTTCGTGCTCTCGCCAGCTTCCCCCAGCGTGCGCGTGTGCCGGCCGTCCCGCCCGGCCGTTCTCTTAGCGTAGCGACCGAATGACCGCACCGAGATGACCGCGAGCAGCCGCTCGCGGCGGGTACGGCCCAGGCGCAGCGTGTTTCCCAGCTCCCGCACGGCCACCCAGATGCCGTCGGGGTCGATGTCGGCGGCCCCCTCGGGGGCGAAGACAGCCCGGTCCACCTCCCCGGCCAGCCAGAGCGCGCGCACCCCGCCCACGGAGCGGGCCAGCTCGGCGCGGGTCGCCAGTGGCGGCACCCAGACACGGTGATCGGTCACGCTGTCGGAGAACTCCTGCCAGCCGCCGACGATCCGGTCGATCGGCCGCGCCGCCAGGCGGCGCCGGCGGCGGCGGCGCCACTTGACGATGACGATGCCGAGGAAGGGGGCGGCCAGGATGCCGAGCCCGAGTAACGACCACGCGGCTATCGTCACGGCCACCCTGACGATGGCCCAGAACGGGTCAGCGGCGGGCGGCGGGTCCACGGTGACGCTCTCCGGCTGGGTGGGCTCGGGTTGCTCGGCGGCGTCAGGCGCCGGCGGTGGCAGCACCGTCTGCGGACGGGAGACGACTGTGGGCTCCTCGGGTTCGCTCTCTGGGATGTCCCGCACCGGAGGGGTGGGGTCCAGTGCCACCCAGCCGTCGGCCTGGGTCTGCACCTCGATCCACGCCGACACATCGGCGCCGCTCACGCGGGCAGTTCCGCCGTCGGTTGCGGGAACGAAGCCCATCACAACCCGTGCCGGAAAACCGATCTGCCTGGCCATCAGCGCCGCCGTCACGGCGTACTGTTCGGCGTCGCCGAGCATCGGCTGGTCGTCGAGCAGCTCGCCGATCCGGTCGGCGCCGTGCCCGGACCGGCTGAGGGGTTCGCCGGCGGTGCCGTGGCTGACATACCCGGTCGCCGCCAACGAATCGAGCACGGCCTGCAGGCTCTCTCCGGGGGTCTGACCCGGCCGGAGATACCCGTCCAGGGTGCGCTCGAGTCCGTCGGGCAGCACGGCGACCGGCGGCAACACAGCCGAACCGGGCAGCGCGTCGCTGAGATCGCCCACAAGTGCGGGCACCACGGCGGTGCTGGTGTAGCTGTCGCCCCGCTCGAGGCCCGAGACCACGGCAGCCGTGCCGCCGAGGTCGTTGTACACGAACGATTCCTGGCGGTCGGCTGCGGTGGGGCCGGTGAACTCGATCTGCTCCAGCGCACCGACACCGGGCACCCAGACGCCCTCGTAGTCCCGGATCGACACGGTCAGGGTCACCTCGTCGCCGCGCACCGCGCTCTGGTCGAGACGGTAAGGCAGCCGGGTGAAGGTGCCCGAATCCGGCCCGGCCGCCTGGGCATCCGCGCTGCCCACCGCGTACACCACACCGTCGTAGGCATCGAGGGTCGCCAGTCGGATGCGGCCGCCGGCCGAGAGGCCGTCGACCTCGAAAAGCACGGCGTCGGCCTGTTCGGGCTGCAGGTAGCTGCGGAAAGCGGTGAGCGGACTCGGGTAGGCCCTGGCGTCGAACGGCGCCTGAACCCGGGTGCGCAGCACGTCCCTGGTCGCGGTGGGCGGCACGGCCACCGCGGCCACGGCGCCGGCCAGGAGGGCCACGATCAACGCCAGGGCCGCGACCACGACCGACCTGGCCGCGCCCAGGCGCCGGTCGGCCGCCGGCATCCGGGTGGAGGTCGCCGACACGAGCAGGCGGCCACGGCGTCGTTCCAGGTTGAGCCACAACAGCCAGAGCACCAGCACGGTGAACAGCGCCAGGCCGAGCAGGGTGGGTGTCGTGGCCTGGCGCGGGCCCAGCACGATGCCCGCCACGAAGAGCAGCAGCGGGGCCAGCAGGGCCAGTTCGGCGGCCTTGCTGCGCAGGGCCACGGAGAGCCCGGCGACACTGGTGAGCAGCACCAGGATCAGCGCGGGCACCAGCAGGGCCTGGTAGCTCCCGACCGGCAACACGATGGTGACCAGTTGTTTCCACGCGAGCGCGGTGGCGGGCAGCAGCTCGGCCAGGCCGGTCAGGCTGGGCAGCACGCCGTACAGGGCGTGGCCGGGAATGGCCACCGGAACCCCGACCAGGAGGTAGCCGCCGATGGTCGTTGCCCCCACCAGCCAGGCCGGCCAGCGGAACACGGTTCCGACGATGGCGATGCCGGTGCCGAGCGCCGCGGCGACGCCGACAAGAATCACGAATGCGCCGCTCTGGTAGACGGGCCAGAGCGATGCGGCGGCCACCCCGGTGGCGGCGAGCAGGGCAAGCGTGTTGCCGATCATGAACCGGGTCCGGCCGGCCGGCGCGGCAGAGCGGGTGACGCTCATACGGCGGCTCCCCTGGCCAGGCTGTGCTGCAGGTCGTCGAGGAAGCCGATGGTGAGCACGCTCAGCGCGCCGGCCCTGCGGAGCCCGGGGCGGGCGCCTGGGTCGCACACCACGGCGACGACCTCGACGCCGAGCGGGAATCCGGCGGCGGCGGCGCGCAGTGCAGCCAGCGGTGTCGCAGACCCGCAGACCAGGAAGGCCACGGACAGGCCCGCGACAGCTGTGGCGGCCTGCCGAGCCAGGGCCCGCAGGTCGGCGGCGTCCGCGGCCAGGTCGATGCCGCTCAAATCGTCGAGCAGCCTGGTGGGGGTGAGGGTCGCGAGCGACCTGGAGCTCACCTGCACCGACACTGTGCGAGCGTCCCGAATCGCACGGATGCCCAGCGACCCCGCCACGCTGACCGCGAGCTCGAATTCCTCGTCGGCGGCGAAGTCGGCGTTGGCCAGGCTCAGCGCCACGAGCAGGTGACTGCGACGGGTCTGCTCGTATTGGCGCACCATGAACCTGCCGGTCTTGGCGGTGCTCTTCCAGTGGATGCTGCGCCGGTCGTCGCCGCTCTGATACTCGCGCAGGGCGTGGAAGGCCACGTCGCTCGTGGTGAGGTCCCTGGTGGGCTGTCCCTCGAGATCGCGCACGAAGCCCTGGCTCATGCTCGGGATGGCGATGGTGCGCGGGTGCACATAGAGGTCGAATCTCTGGGCGAGAACGGTTTCCAGCCGCACCAGTCCCACCGGGTCCTGGCGCACGGTGTGCACCGGGCCGATCGGGATGATGCCGCGCCGTTCGGCCGGCACCACGAAGACCTCGTCCAGACCGGTGCGCGGCGCCAGAGACGGCATCGGGAATTCGGCCAGCCCGGCGCCCACCGGGACCTGCACCGTCACGGCGGCCAGGCGGCGACCGGTCGGGTTGTACACGTCGACCTGCCCGGGCACCCGCTCCCCCACAACGACCCTGTCGACGGGCACGCGCAGTGTGATGTCGTGGGCGCTCTGCCCGAACAGGTGCGCGAGCGCGCCGAGCACCAGGACCGGCGCCGCCCAACCGATCGCCGTCAGTTCGGCCCAGCCCAGGCCGTAGCCGGCTCCGAGCATGACTGCGGCGCACCCTGCGACGCTCCAGCCCAGCGGCGTCACCGCGCCGAGCACCTTGACCGCCCCGAGCATCCGGGTTCTAGACGACATCCGCCCGCTGGTCCTCCCCGCTGCGCGGCGGCGGCGTCTCGACCAGGATCCGGCCGATCACGCTCGAAGGGGTGACCCCGTCGAACTCGGCCTCGGTGTCCAGCAGCAGCCGGTGTGCGAGCACAGGTTCGGCGAGGGTTTTCACGTCGTCGGGTGTCACGTAGTGCCGGCCCTGCGACGCCGCGTAGGTCTTGGCCGTGCGGATCAGCGCGAGGGCGCCGCGCACGCTGGCGCCCAGCCGCACCTCGGGGCTGGTGCGGGTGGCATCCACGAGCCGGGCGACGTAATCGTTGATGGTCGCATCGACGAACACGGTACGGGCCAGCGCCGCCACCTCCACCACGGACTCGGCCGAGAGCACAGGTGCCACCCGGATGTCCTGGCCCCGCCGGCTGGCTCCCTCCAGGATGCGCACGGTGGCGGCCTGGTCGGGGTAGCCGATCGACGTCTTCATCAGGAACCTGTCGAGCTGGGCCTCCGGCAGCCGGTAGGTGCCGGCCTGTTCGATCGGGTTCTGGGTCGCGATCACCATGAACGGGCCCGTCACCTGGTGGGTGACCCCGTCCACGGTGACCTGGCCCTCCTCCATCACCTCGAGCAGCGCGGCCTGGGTCTTGGGACTGGCCCGGTTGATCTCGTCGGCGAGCACGATGTTGGCGAACACCGGGCCGCGGTGGAATTCGAAGGTGGCGGTGCGCTGGTCGAAGATGCTCACCCCGGTGATGTCCCCCGGCAGCAGGTCGGGGGTGAACTGCACCCGGTTGTGGCTGCCGCGCACGCTCTGCGCGATGGCTCGGGCCAGCGAGGTCTTGCCGGTGCCCGGCACGTCCTCGAGCAGCAGGTGCCCCTCGCTGAACAGCGCGGTGAACGCCAGCCTGATCACGTGCTGCTTGCCGAGCACAACCTCCTCGACGCCGCGCACCAGCCTGTCGAAGAGGGTCGCGAACTGGCCGGCCTCTTCGGGGCTCATCAGCTCGGCGTCTCGGCGCGCACCCGGCTGCCCTGGGCTCACGCGATCGGGGGTCAGGGTCATGGGGTGATCGCTTTCGTCGGGATCGGGCGGGAAAAGTCGAAGGTGCGGCCGTTCACAGTGACCGTGAGCTGCACGGTGCCCGCTGTGGGTGGCGGGGCGGGCAGGGTGCAGGTCGTGGCGCTGTCTGCGGGGGTCGGCGCCTGGCCGGAGCCGGCGACAGCGCAGGCGAAGCCGGCCGGGAGGTCGCCGTTTTCGGGGGTGTCGGTCCAGGAGAATTGTCCTGCCGCGCTGTCATACGCCAGGCCGGTCACGGTGAAGCTGACGGATGCCTCCGGCGCTGTGGTCGTGGCAGACCACGGCCCGCACGTGCCCCACAGTGTGCACGCCTGCAGTTGGAAGGCCACGGCCGACCCGAACGGCAGGCCCAACATCTCACGTGGCCAGGCGGTGCCACCGATCCGTTGCACGGCACCGGAGCCGTCCGCGGCCCGGATGTTGTAGTGCTCCACGCCGGCGGCCGGGCTCACGGCGGTGAGGTGGTAGTCCCAGCCCTCACCACGCGGCTCCATGGTGCCACGCACGTCGGTGATGGCGCCGGGGGCCGGCCGCACCAGCACCGTGGCCACCGAGGTCGCGGTGCAGCCGGCCCGGTTGTAGCCCCAGACCACGAACGAGTAGGTGCCGTCGTCGGCGAGCAGGCCGTTGAACACCGCGCTCCGCCCGCCGGCGGCCACGCTCTGCTGTTCGAGCACGACCCCGCCGGTGCGCGGCGTGCTGAGCGTGCCGGGTGCGGGGGCCGAGACCGAACAGGCCTGCGCGCCGGTGGGTACGCTGCCTCCGCTGATGCGCTGCACGACATAGCCGCCGATGGCGTCGCCGCGGTCGGCGAAGCCGTCCCAGGTCACGGTGACAGCGCCGTCGGCGTTCGTCGCCGTGGCCGTGATCCCCCCGGCCACCGCCGCCCCGAACGGCGTACCGGTGGCGGCGGCGGAGTTCCAGCTTGACAGCGCCGGGTAGGCGTCGTTGCGGGCGCTGACCGTGTAGCCGACGCTGGTGCCGTTGGCCAGGCCGTCCACGCGCAGGCTGCACCGGCCGGCGGTGCAGGCCGAGCCGGTGGCGCTCACCTCGCGTGCGGCCCCGCCGGCCACGCTGACCAGGTAGCCGCGGATGTCGGTGCCGCCGCCCGTGGGTGTGGTGACGTCCCAGCCCAGCAGCAGACCCCCGTCGACGGGTGCGGCGGTGAGTCCGGTCGGGGCCGCGGGGATCACATCCGACCAGACGGTTTCGCCCAGGCTGCTGGCCGGTGCGGTCCCGACGCCGTTGTGGGCGGCAACGCTGATCCGCACCGCGTTGGCCTTGCCGTTTCCGGGCGTGGCGAGGGTGCACGACGTGGCGGCGCACCCCGTGCTGCCGAGGGTGCGGCCGGAGGCGGCGTCGACGGTGGTGAGCTGGTAGCCGCTGATGGGTGAGTTGTTGGCCGCACCGGGATTGAACGCCACGGTGATCCGGCCGTCGGCGAAACCCGTGGCCCGCAGTCCCGTCACGGCGTCGGGAACGTCCTGCACCGACACCCGCACGGTGCCCCAGGTGTACCGGTCGGGGTCGTTGGTGGCGTCGGCCACCTGGTACTGCAGCGTGGTGTCGGTGGGTTGCGCGTCGCGGGACACCCGCACGGTGAGGCGGCTGTTGTCTGCGCTGGGAGTGATCGACACGCCGGCGGGCAGCCCGGCCGCGTCGAGCCCGCGAACCGCGAGCACCCGCAGCGGGACCGCGGGGAACGGGTTGGTGGCGCCGTCGTTGGCGAGCACGTCGATGACGGTGCTGCGGTCGCGGGGCGCGATGGCCGCATCCGTCGCCGGTATCGCCAGGGGCCTGGTGGAGGCCACGACCCGCAGCTCGACGCGGCCGGCCTTGCCCGCGCTGAGGTCGTCGCGCACCCCGATCGTCACGGCGCTGGTGCTGCCCTTCGGCGTGCCGTCCAGCGCGGTCACGGTGAGCAGGCCGCCGTCGAGGGTGTACCCGAACCCGGTCGGGCGCGGGTCGAGCACCGTGAACGCGAGTTCGTCCCGGTCCTCTGGGTAGGGGTATGAGGTGAGCTTGGTCAGGTCGATGACCTTGGTCTGGCCGGGTTCGAGGTCGATCACGGCACCGTCGAATGCCGGCGGTTGGTTCTCGCGCGGCGTCACCGTGATCGGCAACACTATCGTGGCCGTGCGGCCTGCCGGGTCGGTGGCGCTGGCGCCGTCGGTCACCTCGAACGAGATGGAGGCGGGCCCGAAGTACTGGTCGGCGCTGGTGAATGCGAGGGTGCGGGCGCCGGTGCCGAGTTCGGCGCCGTTGGCGTGCGTGGCCCGCACGGTGTTGCGGTCGGTCAGCTGCACGGGCTTGTCGCCCACGGCCACGACGTAGTCGTTGATGTCGATGGTGAGGGTCGCTTCGCTGGCGACGACGAGTTTGGCGGCGCCGGCCCGCAGCTGGGGCAGCGCATCGTCGGTTCCGGGCACCCAGACGAACGCGTAGGAGACGACCGCGCTGTCATCGGGGTGGGTGACGCTGAAGGGGATGATCTGGCTGGACGCTGTGACGGTGACGCGGATCCGGGCGTTGTCGGTGACCGTGGCTGCCCCGTCGTAGCCGGGCAGGACGGCCAGTCTCAGCGACCGCGCCGAGCCCTCGGCGAAGAACACCCTGGCGAGCACGTCCACGTCCACGGTGTCCCGGCCGAGCACGTCGGAGAGGGTCAACCGGGTGTCGGATGCTTCGGGGTAGGCCCGCGGGGCGTCCTTGGCCACGATCACGGTGAGGAAGGCCGAGCCGGTGCCGCCTCGCTCGTTCTGAATGTCGTAGACGAACCCGTACCGGCCGGCGGCGCTCGGGGCGCGCACCACGACGAGGTCGCCGTCGACGACGGCGGTGCCCGAATCGGCGGCGGTCGGCTCGACGGCGGTCAGGCTGAGCTTTCCGCCGTCGGGGTCGGAGTCGTTGCCGAGCACCCGCACCGACAGCCTGGAGCCGGGCCGCACCGCGACCTCATCGGCGACGGCGACGGGGTTGCGGGCGCCGTCCGGGCGGGCGCTGATGCCCACCCGCACGGTTCCGGTGGCCCGCGCCCCGAGCGCGTCGATGACGGCGTAGGTGAAGGTGTCGGTGCCGGCCGAGTAGTCGCCGGCCCGATAGCTGAGCGAGTCGGCGTCTGAAGCGGTGACGGTGCCCTTCTCGGGGTTGGTCTCCTGCCCGATCAGCTGCACTGAGTCGCCGTCAGGGTCGATCCCGGTGCGGGGTATCTGGATGCGCACGGTGTCGCCCGCCAGGACCCGGGCGGTGACGGTGGGCGGCAGCGGCGGGTTGTTGCTGGCCGGATCCCGCTCCCGCACCGAGATGCGCACCTCGGCGTTGGCGAACTGACCGTCCGGGGCGTTCACCCTGTACACGGCGGTGAAGTTGCCGGTGCTGGCCGGCGCGAGGTAGCGCAGCACCTGGCCGGACGCGAAGAGCAACCCGGCGCCTTCGGGCAGCGGGGTCGAGAGCACAGGGTCGAGGCTGAGCGTGTCGCCGTCCGGGTGCTCGTCGTTGGCGAGAACCGGGATGTCGATGGTGTCGCCGACCCGCACCGACACCGTGTCCGGCGCCGCGACCGGTGGCTGTTTGGTGGTCGCCGCAGGGATCTCGATGACCGTCACGGTGCCGGTGGCCGAGGCGAGGCCGTTGCTCACCGTGTAGTCGAAGCTGCTCGATCCCGCCTCGAGCGGACGGGTCAGGGTGACGCGCAGGAGGTGCTGGTCGAGGACCTCGACGGTCAGCCCGCTGCCGGCGGGCACGTTGAGGCTCCCGGTGACCAGCAGCACTCCCCCGGCCGGGTCGAAGTCGGTCGCGAGCACGTCGATGACGGTGGGCTGTTGGGCGCGCAGGAACGCCGTGTGCGGCACCGTGATGGGCCGGCCAGGGCTGTCCGGGGCCGGGGCGACGTCGACGCGGATCAAGCCGGTCACCGTGGTCACGCCGTCGGTCACCGCGTAGTCCAGGTAGTGCACGCCCACGGTGTCGCTGACGAAGCGGAAGGTTCCCCCGGCGAAGTCCGCCGAGATTGTGACCCCGGGCTTGTCGGGCACGGCGCCCAGGCGCAGCGGGCCGTTACCGCCGCGCGCGTGTTCCAGCGGCGCGACGGTGATCTCGCTGCCCGCCGTGGCGCGGGCGGCGAAGGCGTCGGCGACGATGGGCACGGTGCCGGCCGGTCGCACGGTCACGTCGAGGGTGCCCGTCCCGGTGAGGCTGCCGTCCGACACGCTGAGGCCGACCGGGGCGGTGTCGCCGCCGTCGCCGGCATCCGTGAACAGCACGGCGCCGGCCGGCGTCGAGGTCGCTGAGTCGGGTGCAACGGCCGTGGCGCCGGTGAGGTAGAACGGGTCGCCGTCAGGGTCGATCCAATCGCCCAGCACCTGGCTGGAGACGCTGCCTGCGGCTGCGACGGTGGCGCGGGTCTGTCGTGCCTGCACCGGAGCGGAGTTCTCGCCGGCGGCGCGCACCGTGACCGTGACCGTGGCGTCCGCGGTGCCGCCGCGGCCGTCGCTGATCGAGTAGCCGAAACTGAGGGTGCCCGAGGCTTCCGCGGTGAGGGTCAGCTGCAGCTGCTGGTTGCCAGAGACCAGGTCGACACGGCCCTGGTCTGCCGGCGGCTGGTCTGTCGTGTCGATGACCAGCACGTCGTTGTTCGGGTCGTAATCGTTCAGGAGCACGGGCAGGGTCGCGGCGCGGCCGGGACGGGCACCGAATTCGTCGTCGACGGCCACCGGCGGCGCCTGCGTGTCCTCGTACTCCGGCGGGGTGTCGTCGGTGGCCCGGGTCACCTCCTGCTCGTCGGAGACCGGCTCGACGAGGTCGTCCCAGTTGTCGATCAGTTCGTTGTCCCGCTGCACGTTCCAGGTGGTGCCGTTCCGGGCATCGTTGAGCAACAGCCTGGTGCCGTTCTGCCGGTATTCCAGTCTGGCGTCGCCGGCCAGGCCGGCCAGGGTCGCCGTGCTACCCGCCGGCGTGCCGATGCCGCAGGCCTGCCAGGCGGTGCCGTCCGACCATGCGGCGTACGAGCAGCGGCCGCTCGTCACCGGGGCGGTCGGGGTGCCGGCGGCAGCGTCGCCGGCCAGGAGTTCGGTCGGTGCGCCGCCGTCCAGGCCCACGCTGACCAGGCCGGCGCTGTGGGCGATCAGCACCCGATCGCCGGTCGCAGCCGGCTCCTGCACGCGGGGCCGGCCGGCGAGGCTGTCAGAGAGATCGACCGTGCGATCGGGCAGGTGCAGCTCGCCGGTGGTCACGTTCAGCAGCACCCAGGCGGCGTCCACCTGGCTGAGCTGGTAGTCGTCGGCGGGGTCCCCGGCCGCCACGGGGATGGTCTCCACCACGGTGTCGGGGTGCTCGGGGTCGATCTGCACGAGGGTGTTCGTGGCCGGGGTGAACGCGAACAGCACCCCGGCCGGATCGAGGCTGAACAGGGTTCCGGTGCCCAGCGCGAGTGCCGGATCGACGGTGCTGTCGAAGGCCGGCAGACCGGCGGTGCTGGCGGTCCACAGATCCCCGTCGGCCGAGATGGCGGCGACGTCGCCCGCCAGCCGCACCTCGGGAGCGTCAGGCGGCAGGGCCACGCTGTCGGTGAGGGTCGCGGTGGCGGGGTCGAGGATGCCGAGGGTGCCGTTGCCCTGGTCGACCACGAGAACCGTGGCTCCGTCCTGCACGAGGGCGCTGTCGGCGGATTCGACGGGCACGACGGTGTTCAACTCGGCGATCTCGGTGTTCACCCGGCCCACCAGCTGCCGGGTCTCGCTGGCCACCCACACGGCGGCGTCGCCGAGGTCGACCTTCTGGGCCGGGTAGCCGCCGGACACCACCGCGACGGTGACCACGAGCGCGGTGACCAGGGTTCCACCGGTGAGGGAGGCCACGACAGAGCGATGCGCGCTCAGCCATCGTCGTATCATTGCGCTCCCGTGGCGGGGTCGACGCACTTCTCGGCGCTGGCCGCGCCGGTGCGGCCGTCACGGTTGACGCTCACCGTGATGCACACGGCTGATTCCTGCGTCGCACCGGTTTGCACGGTGAACTCGGTGCCGCGCTGGATGCTGCTCTCACCGCCGGGCAGGTTGACCACGTAGCTGTCGCCGTCGGTGAGACCCGGGTCGGCCCAGCTGAACACCACGGTGCCGTCGCCGGCCCGGCCGGCCACGTCACTGACCGTGGGAAGCGCTGCGTCCCCGGTGTCGGCCGGAGCGCCGGAGAGCACGGGGCCGAGCAGCAGGGCGCCGGCGACAACGCCGAGCCCCACCACGAGCAGACCGCCCGCGACGACGGCCGCGACGGTGCGCCACCGACGGTCCGGTCGGGGCGGGGCAGGTCGGGGGCCGCTGGCGGACGGGCCGGTGCGGGACAGGCCGGTGCGGGACAGGCCGGCGCCGGGCTCCCGGCGCTGGCGGCGCACCGGCTGGGCAGCCACGGTGACGGGTCCGTTGATCCGGGTCTGGTCGGCGGCGTCCCCGGCCGCTTGGGCCTCCCACTCGGCGGTGGCGAGCTCGAGCGGGGTCTGGGCCAGGCCGAGCTCGGCCTCGACGGCTTGCAGTTCCCGGATCAGCTCGATCGCACTCGCCTGGCGCCGCTCGGGTCGTTTGGAGAGAGCGCGGGCCAGCAGCAGTTCCAGGCGGGGCGGCACATCGGCGCGGCCGATAGCCGGTAGCGCCGTCTTCTGGATACGGGCCATCAGCTGGACCGGGCTGTTCTTGTCGCCGGGCAGCTCGAACGGCGAGCGTCCGGCCAACAGTGTGTAGAGCGTCGCGCCGAGCGCCCACACCTCGGTGGCGACCGACCCCGGGCTCTCGTCGAACAGCACCTCCGGCGCCGACCACGGGATCGAGAGCCCCACCTGGTCGGCTTCCTCCAGCTCGCCGAGGGTCGCCGCGATGCCGAAATCGGCGAGGACCGGATGGCCATAGGCGGTGAGGAGGATGTTCGACGGCTTGATGTCGCGGTGCAGCACCCCGGCCCGGTGCGCGGTCTCCACCGCGCTGGCGATGGTCACCCCGATCCGGAGCAGCTCGGAGACCGGCAGCCGTCCGGATCTGTAACGCTGGTCGAGGGCGTTGGAGCAGTACTCCATCACCAGGTATGGCCGGCCGTCGGCGGACACTCCGGCCTGGAACACCGTGAGCACAGAGGGGTGTGCGGACATCTGCGCCATCAGGTTCGCTTCGGCTTGGAACAGGCGTCGAACCGGGTCGCTGACCACCTCGGCGAGCAGCACCTTCACGGCCACCTGGCGGCGCGGCAGGTTCTGTTCGTAGAGGAACACGTCGGCGAATCCGCCGGAGCCCAGTGGCCGCAGGTAGGAGAAACCCGGCAACAGCGGCGGCGTCGACGGCAGTCGTACCGCCATGGCGCCTCCCGTGGATCGTCTAGAACGGCTAGAAAGCAGCCGGAATGCCTGTCTGGTTACCTGCCTGGGCGCAGGATGCGGTCGTCTTCACGGGTATCGACGATCCTGCCCAATTCTAGACGTCGAGGTCGTCGACGCTCAGCACGTCAAGCACTATCGCGGTCACGTTGTCGCGGCCGCCGTTCTCCAGCGCCGCGGTCACCAGTGCCGCCACGGCGTCGTCGGCCTTCGGGTTCGACATGAGGAAATGCCGGATGCCGTACGCGGTGAGTTCCTTGGTGAGCCCGTCGGAGCAGACCAGGATGCGCAGACCCGCCGTGAGCGGCAGGATGCGATAGTCGGGCACCGGGGGTTCGTGGAATCCGACAGCCCGGGTGATCACGTTGCCGTGCGGGTGCACATCGGCTTCCTCACGGGTGATCCGGCCCGCGTCAACGAGCTCCTGCACCACCGAGTGGTCGACGGTGACCTGCTCGAGCACCCCGGAGGTGAGCTGGTAGACCCTGGAGTCGCCGATGTTGTACGCGATGAACTGCGGGGCGTCCGACACTATGGCCACGGCGACGCCGGTGACGGTGGTGCCCGTGCCGAGGTCGGTGACGCCTTCGCCGGCCTTCATGTCGTCCACGGCAAGGGCGAGAGCCGTGTTGATGGCCTCGGCCGTCGTGTCGGCGTCGCCGCCCAGCTCGGCGAGCCGGGTCACCACGGCGTTGCTGGCGACATCGCCGGCGGAGTGGCCGCCCATGCCGTCGGCAACCGCAAAAATGGGCGATCGGGTGACGAGGCTGTCTTCATTGACTTCTCGGCGGTGCCCAACATCGGTGAGCGCGGCCCACGCCAGGGTGACGGATTTCTTCACCGCGGGGAGCGCGATCGTGTGGCTGGGTGAGCCTTGACCTATCTGGGTCACGGGTGGTGCCTTCCGAATACAAACGTGCGGCAACAGAGCGGACGACGGTCAGCCCGCTGGGAGTATCTCGATCAGGTTACCGTCACCGATGTCCACCGTCGTACCGGGCAGCACCGTCAGAGACGCCCCTGAGCGCAACCGCTGGGTCCGGCCTGCCGAAAAATGCACCATGGTTCCGTTGGTCGACCCGAGGTCGGTGACGACGACGGCGGTGCCGTCCTGGCGGATTTCCAGGTGACTGGCCGACACGATTTCGGTCGGCGACTGCACGACGAGCAGTTCCACCGGTTCCCCGGTCGGGATGCGGCGGGGCCTGGGGCTGCGCCCGATCCGGTACACCCTGTCCAGGCGCACCTCGTCGCCTGTGGCCAGCCTGAACCCGCAGCGTCCGGGCAGCTCAACGGCTTCGATGGTGAGCTCGGCCACCGGCTCGGCGGCTCGCGCGGGTAGCCCCCGGTCCCACATCACGGTGTCGTCGAGAATCCGTCGCGGCCGCAGCACGGTGTCTGCGGCGTCGACCGGCCGACCGGCGACCGACCAGAACAGGGTGTCACCGGCGTCGATTCCGGTGCCGAGCACCCGACCGGAACCGAGCATGTCGGAGCGGGCGACACCGGCCAACGGCGACCCGATCACAAGCCCGGTCACCGCCTGGAACTCAGCCAGCAGCCAGGGCCTGATGTTGCGGTCGGTGAACCGGCGGGATCCGCCGATCGAGAAGACGTCGACGGCGATGGCGCCGCGCACGACGGCGTGCACCGGGATGCCGTCATGGGCCAGACCGTCACCGTCGACCTCGTCGCCGGGGCGGCGGGTACCCGGCACGATCACCGCGAACGAATCGGTGTCGTCGGGGCCGCCGAGCGGGATCAGGGCCACCAGCGCCTCGACGGCCACGGCAGCGTCGGCCGCCAGCGCATGCAGGGCCGCCACCACGGGGGTTGCGGTGGTCGCGGGCACCACGGCCAGAAACCCACGGCCGACCACGAACGTCCACTCGGCATTCTCCAGTGGCGCGGTCTCGCACCCGACCCGTCCCAGTTGCATCAGGCTCCCTCGTTCCTTCGATGCTAGACCCGGCCGCACCGGGGGAACGCGACGACCGGCTTCGCTCAGCCGATGTAGCTCATCACGTGCTTGATGCGGGTGTAGTCCTCGAAGCCGTACATCGACAGGTCCTTTCCGTAACCGGAGTGCTTGAACCCGCCGTGCGGCATCTCCGCCACGATCGGGATGTGCGTGTTGATCCAGACGCAGCCGAAGTCCAGCCGCTTGGCCATCCGCATCGCCCGACCGTGATTGCTGGTCCACACCGAGGAGGCCAATCCGTATTGCACATCGTTGGCCCAGGCCAGCGCCTGTGCCTCGTCGGTGAAGCTCTGCACGGTGATCACGGGGCCGAAGATCTCCCGCTGCACGGCCTCGTCGGTCTGCCGCAGGCCGCTGACCACCGTGGCCTCGTGGAAGTACCCGACGCTGCCCTGCCGGTGCCCGCCGAGCTCGACGACGGCATGGTCGGGCAGCCGGTCGATGAACCCGGTCACCTGCGCCAGCTGGTTTTGGTTGTTCACCGGGCCGAACAGGATGCCCTCCTCGCTCGGGGCTCCGGTGCGGGCGGCGTGGGCGGCATGGGCGGCGAGCGCCGCCACGAACTCGTCGTGGATGCCCTCCTGCACGAGCACCCTCGTGGCGGCGGTGCAATCCTGACCGGCGTTGAAGAAGCCGGCCGCGGATATGCCCTCGACGGCCTGCTCGATGTCGGCGTCGTCGAAAACGATGACCGGCGCCTTGCCGCCGAGTTCGAGGTGCACGCGCTTGAGGTCGGTGGCGGCGGCCCTGGCCACCTCCATGCCCGCGCGCACCGACCCGGTGATCGAGACCAGTTGCGGGGTGGCGTGGTCGATCATCGCCGCCCCGGTGCTGCGGTCCCCCATCACCACGTTGAGCACGCCGGGCGGCAGGAACTCTGCGGCCACCTCAGCCAGCAGCAGGGTGGCGCTCGGGGTGGTGTCCGAGGGCTTGAGCACAGTGGTGTTGCCCGCGGCGAGCGCCGGGGCGAACTTCCAGACGGCCATGTTCAGCGGGTAGTTCCACGGGGTGACCTGCCCGACGACGCCGATGGGTTCGCGGCGGATGAAGGAGGTGTGGTCCTTGAGGTACTCGCCGCCACTGCGCCCCTCGAGCACCCTGGCGGCACCGGCGAAGAAGCGGATCTGGTCGACGGACACGAGGATCTCATCGTCGACGAGGGTGCTGCGCGGCTTGCCGGTGTCCCTGGACTCCGCGTCGGCGAACTCCTCGGCGCGCGCCTCGACGGCGTCGGCGATGCGGAACAGGGCCAGCTGTCGTTCGGCCGGGGTGGACTCGCCCCACCCCTCGAACGCGGCTGCGGCGGCCCTGTAGGCGGAGTCGACGTCGGCGGCCGTCGAGACCGGGCTGGTGCCGTAGCTCTGCTCTGTGGACGGGTCGATGAGGTCGATCGTGCTCTCGGCGGTGGACTCGACGTGGTCGCCGTTGATGAAGTTGTGTAGCGCGCTCATGCGCGCCAGCCTAGCCGCCCGGCATCCGGGCGACCAGCGTCAAGTAAGAGGAATCAGTTGTGAAACTCGTGTTTCACGACTGATTCACTTGCCGCAAGGCACCTCGGCTGTCACAATCGGGTGATGAGCAGCAGCGGACGCGGCAGTGCGGGCAGACCCGCGCAACTGGACGATGTGTCCAAGAAGATCATCGAGCAGTTACAGGTCGACGGCCGCCGCTCGTACGCGGAGATCGGCAAGGCCGTGGGCCTGAGCGAAGCGGCCGTGCGCCAACGGGTGCAGAAGCTCACCGAAGCCGGCGTCATGCAGATCGTCGCGGTGACCGATCCGATGCAGCTGGGCTTCTTCCGTCAGGCCATGATCGGCATCCGGGCCACCGGCGATACCCGCGTCCTGGCCGACCGGCTCGCCGAGATTCCCGCCGTCGACTATGTCGTGCTCACCGCCGGCTCGTTCGACATCCTGGCCGAGGTCGTCTGTGAGAACGACGACGAACTGATCGCCTTGCTCAATTCACAGATCCGCGCGCTTGAGGGGGTCGCTTCCACCGAGACCTTCGTCTACCTCAAGCTTCACAAACAGTTGTACAACTGGGGAACACGGTAACCGAGATGACCACCACAGAACAGAGCACCGGTCCGCGCGTCTACACCGACGCCGAGAACGCCGACCTGCAGCGGAAGGCGAAGGACCACCTCTGGATGCATTTCGCCCGCCAGTCGGTGATGGAATCCGGCCAGGGAGTTCCCATCATCACCAAGGGCCTGGGCCACCACATCTGGGATTCGACGGGCAAGCGGTACATCGACGGACTGAGCGGGCTGTTCGTGGTGAACGCCGGGCACGGGCGCAAGCGCCTGGCCCAGGCCGCCGCCGCGCAGGCCGAGGAACTCGCGTTCTTCCCGCTCTGGTCGTATGCGCACCCGAGCGCCATCGAACTCGCCGACCGGCTCGCCGAGCACGCTCCCGGCGACCTGAACCGGGTGTTCTTCTCCACCGGCGGGGGCGAGGCCGTGGAGACGGCGTTCAAGCTGGCCAAGTACTACTGGAAGCTGCAGGGCAGGCCCACCAAGCACAAGGTGATCTCCCGATCCGTCGCCTACCACGGCACCACCCAGGGCGCCTTGGCGATCACGGGCATCCCGGCACTGAAGGAGATGTTCGAGCCGGTCACCCCCGGCGGTTTCCGGGTGCCGAACACCAACTTCTACCGGGCCGATGAGATGGGCTCCGGCCACGGTGACGACGTGGAGGCCTTCGGGCTGTGGGCGGCGAACCGCATCGAGGAGATGATCCAGTTCGAGGGCCCCGAAACCGTCGCCGCGGTCTTCCTGGAACCCGTGCAGAACTCCGGCGGCTGCTTCCCGCCCCCGCCCGGTTACTTCAAGCGGGTGCGCGAGATCTGTGACACCTACGACGTACTGCTGGTGGCGGACGAGGTCATCACGGCGTTCGGCCGGATCGGCAACATGTTCGCCTCGACCACCTTCGGCATCGAGCCCGACATGATCACCTGCGCCAAGGGCATGACCAGCGGGTACTCCCCCATCGGTGCGACCATCATCAGCGACCGCATCTACGAGCCGTTCAAACACGGCGACACGGCGTTCTATCACGGCTACACCTTCGGCGGTCATCCGGTGTCTGCCGCCGTGGCCCTGGCCAACCTCGACATCTTCGACGAGGAGAAACTGAACGAGAACGTGCGGGAGAACTCGCCGGTGTTCAGGGCCGAGCTGGAGAAGCTGCTCGACCTGCCGATCGTGGGCGACGTGCGCGGCGAGGGCTACTTCTTCGGCATCGAGCTGGTCAAGGACAAGGCCACCAAGGAGACCTTCACCGACGCCGAGTCCGAGCGGCTGCTGCGCGGCTACCTCTCCGGCGCCCTGTTCGAGGCCGGGCTGTATTGCCGGGCGGACGACCGGGGCGATCCGGTGGTGCAACTCGCGCCCCCGCTGACCATCGGGCCGGCCGAGATCCGTGAGATCGGCGACATCCTGCACGGCGTGCTGTCGGAGGCGCCGAAGCATCTCTAGTCGCCTCCGGCGCCCGGTGCTAGCGTGAAATCATGACTCCGCAGGAGCTTGACACCCTCACCTGCCTGCGCCGGGCCCGGGACCTGATCGACCGGGACTACGCCAAGCCGCTCGACGTGCCCACCATGGCGAGGCGGGCGCTGATGTCACCAGCGCATTTCTCCCGTCGGTTCCGGGCTGCATACGGCGAAACACCGTACCGATACCTGATGACCCGCCGGATCGAGCGGGCGATGGCGTTGTTGCGCGGCGGCAGCAGCGTGACGGATGCCTGCATGAGCGTCGGCTGCACCTCGCTCGGCTCGTTCAGCTCCCGGTTCGCCGAGATCGTCGGCGAGACTCCGAGCGCCTACCGGGCCCGCACCCACCACGCCGTCGCGGCGATGCCGGCCTGTGTCGCCCAGACCCGCACCCGCCCGGTGCGGAACACACCGAGCAGGATCGAAGAAGCGAACACCCGCGCCGCGGCCTAGATTCTCGGGTATGGAACCGACAATCTCACTCCAGTACTGCAACGTCACGGTCAACGACGTCGACGAGGCGATCGCGTTCTACGGCGACGCGCTCGGCTTGAAGGTGCGCAGCGACGTGCCATCCGGCAAATACCGCTGGGTCACATTGGGCAGCGATGCCCAGCCCGGGCTCGAGATCGTATTGTCTGAACCGCACGCGGGCCGGTCGCGGGCCGACGGCGACGCCATGCAGGAGCTGCTCACCAAGGGCGTACTGCCGATGCTGGTGTTCAGCTCCGACGACGTGGACGCCACCTTCGAGACCGTGCGCGCGTCCGGCGCCGAGGTGCTCCAGGAGCCCACCGACCAGCCCTGGGGACCGCGCGATTGCGCCTTCCGGGATCCGTCCGGAAACACCGTGCGCATCGCGCAGGCCCCGGCGGCTTAGCCCGGCGCCTCAGCCCCGACCGGGGGCACTGGCGAATTCGGCCAGAATGATGACATGAACTGGCCGCCACGTCGAACCCACCCCAGGGGTCACCCGATGACGAGCCTGGAGTGGCGTACGTTGTGGCAGATCTCAGCAAGCACGCCGGTCTTCGCCCTGACGCCGGACGGTCCGGTCATCCGCTTTCACAACCTCTGGGACGGGATCCCTGGAAACAACAGTGCTGCGGCCGCTCTGGTCGACGGTGGAATGGTCAGGGCGTCCCCGTTCCGGCCCAGCGGACCAGGCCCAGATTCGCACGTTCCCGGAGCGAGACCGTTGACTCTCACGGCCCGCGGGAGGCGGGCACTGCGGTCCCCCGTCGCAGCCCGGCACCGGCCGCGTCCTCAGATCACGTCGCTGAGCACCTCGGCCCTGTTCGACCGGACCAGGCCCGCCTGGCTTCTGCGCCATATCGCGGGAGACTGGTTCCTCGCGGAAAGCTATTGCCGCCAACTGTGGCTTCTTGATCGGGACGGTCCGGCCTTACCCAGACAAGACGTGGCGAGCACCGATCAAGGGGGCCCACCGGCGGTGCGGAACGAGGGCTACCGGGTGCCGGGCTGGCCCCAATCGCTCTTCCACCTCTCCGACTTCGTCGAGCGCGGGTTCGCCGCGCAGAGCGAGGCCGAGGCCGTCATCACCCAGGCCGGCCGCGAGGTGCTCGAGACACGTCCTGACCTCACCGCGGTCTTTGAGGCGGAACGGCGGGTGCGCCGCGAGCATGGCCTCCACCCTGGAACGGCAGAGGAGATGAGGCTTCTCAACGTCGCGGCCACGCAAGGCCTCTACGTCTGCGCCTGCGGCTGGTTCCTGATCTATGACGATCCCACGGCGAGACAGTGGGCCGGAGAGTTCCCGGCAGCCGAGCACTGGAGCCGTCTCACCGACACTGAGGTACTCGCGCTGGTGAGGGAGCGGGAAGCACCGCCGGCCCGAAGGGCAAGCAGGCACCCCTAGAGCTCCGTCTCATCCGGCACGGCGAACGCCCACTCCGGCAGACGGCCGCTACCGATCAGCTGCAGGAGCAGCAGTGCCATGCCGTACTCGCCGTCGATATCGAGGGCGGTGTCGATGTGGATGCCCGCGACGGATCCCCGGCCGAGAGTCCAGCTCAGCCACGCCAGCATGCAGAGCGGCGCCGGCCTGGCCGACCTCGGCGCCATCGCCACGAGCAGCTTGAGCAACCCGATGGCCCGTTCCACCCGCACCGGGTCCGGCCGGTCCGCACTCATGCCCAGCATCAGGTCTCCGGTGGTCGGTTCGGTCTCCTGCAGCGCCCGGCCGGCCGCCATGTCGGCTGCCACGACGTCGTCCATGCTCAGGCCGGTCTCCCGTTGCCTGCGGGCATAGTGCCGGTTCAGGGCCAGACTGCGATGACCCTCCGCCTCACCGAACGCGAACTGCAGCATCATCTGGTCCCGGGTGGCCGGTCCCTGCATCAGGAAGAGCAGCGCCGCGGCCTCGTCGACGGTGAGTTCCGCCGGGTTCAGCCCGAGGGCGGTCTCGGCGGTGCCCACGGGATCGAGCATGTCGCCGACCATTTCGATCAGCTCCGGAATCGGCCCTGGGCCCGGACCGAGCCGCTGGAACCGGGCTAACCGCCTGGCGCAGCGTTCCCGGGTGGTGAGGTCGACCCTGGGCAGCTCGGCGCCGGTGTGCAACCTGGCGAGCTCCCTGCGGGCGTCGAGCGGGATCGCCTCGGCCACGCCGGAGTCCGCGATCTCGCTGAGCGGATGCCGCAGCGGCGTCGGGCGCGCTCGGCCGCCCTGGGCGGGAGCGTCGTCGAGGTAGGAGGCCCAGCCATCCGCGGCCACGCACAGCGCGTCGCGCACGAGAAAGCCGGACTGGCCGGCGCGGGTGAGGATCGCCCGCAGGAACGCCCCCTGCGGCAGGTCGGCGACGCCCAGGGCCGGGTCATCGCCGATCGACTCGTCGGTGTAAGTCACCGGAACCAGGGCGTCGACGCCGGGGATCTTGCACAGGGTGCCGAGCAGCGCGCCGGCGATGCGGCGCAACTCCTGCGGCCCGGCGTCGGGGTTGGGCAGGTTGAACCGCAGGGCGCCGCAGGTACGGTTGCCGCGGAACGCGACGAGCACCAGGCTCTGGGCGGGGAGGAAGCCCACGAGTTGGGGCACGAGGGCGAGGAAATCCTGGGGAGTCGGGGTCTTCACGATTGTCTTCTGCATGCGCCGACTCTGCGCCGGAACCGGCCAGGGCGACCGGTCGCCGGCCAACCTGTGCAGAACCCGTTCGGCCGGCGGCCTGTGCACTTCGGCCGGGCCTGGCGCGACCGGGGCGGCTGATAATCTCAGAACAAATGAATCAGATTAATACGACTGTCCCGGAGGCCTCCGTGGTTTCCGCGCCAGCACCTGCACCTGTTCCTGCCGCACCGTCCCACGGCGCCCTCGCCGATCCCGGCGCCCTGGGTCTGGCCGCCTTCGCCCTCACCACCTTCGTGCTCAGCATGTCCAACACCGGCATCGTGCCGTCCAGCGCCGCGGTGCTGGGCCTCGCGCTGTTCTACGGCGGAATCGCCCAGGTCATCGCGGGCATCTGGGAGTTCTACAACCGCAATACGTTCGGCGCCACCGCGTTCACCTCGTTCGGGGCGTTCTGGCTGGCGTTCTGGTACCTCGAGAGCACCGGCGGCAACGTCGAGGCCGGCGCGGCCGGCATGGGCACCTTCCTGCTCGCCTGGGCCATCTTCACCGTCTACATGACCGTCGCCGCGAAGAAGACCAACGGCTCGATCTTCGCCGTCTTCGTCGCCCTCTCGATCACCTTCCTGCTGCTGGCGATCGGCGCCTTCACCGGGATCACCGCGATCCACCAGCTCGGCGGCTGGTTCGGCATCCTCACCGCGCTGCTGGCCTGGTACGGCTCCTTCGCCGTGGTCTACAACTCCACGGCGGGCCGGGCCGTCCTCCCCGTCTGGCCGTCCAAGTAGCCTCACCCACCATCCCCGTTGTAAGAAGGGCCCCGAAAACCTGAGGTTTTCGGGGCCCTTCTCATGTCAGTGCTCGCGAGCCCGGTCTCACTCGATGGCGGCGGCGAACTGGGAGTCGTAGAGCGAACGGTACGCCCCGTCGGCGGCCAGGAGCTGCTCGTGGCTGCCCTGCTCCACGATGTGGCCGGCCTCCATGACCAGGATCAGGTCGGCGTCGCGGATGGTCGACAGACGGTGCGCGATCACGAAGCTGGTGCGGTCGGCGCGCAGGGCGCTCATGGCGTGCTGCACGAGCACCTCGGTGCGGGTGTCGACCGAGCTGGTGGCCTCGTCGAGGATCAGCACGCTCGGGCGGGCCAGGAACGCCCGCGCGATGGTGAGCAGCTGCTTCTCCCCCGCGCTGACGTTGCTGCCCTCGTCGTCGAGCACGGTGTCGTAGCCTTGCGGCAGGGAGTGTACGAACCTGTCCACGTAGGTGGCCTTCGCCGCCTCGAGGATCTGCTCCTCGGTGGCGTCCGGCCGACCGTAGGCGATGTTGTCTCGGATGGTGCCGCCGAACAGCCAGGTGTCCTGCAGCACCATACCCATCCGGCTGCGCAGGTCGTTGCGCGTCATCCGGGCGATGTCGACACCGTCCAGGGTGATCCGGCCGCGGTCGAGCTCGTAGAAGCGCATGATCAGGTTCACCAGGGTGGTCTTGCCGGCCCCGGTCGGGCCCACGATCGCCACGGTCTGACCGGGTTCGGCCACCAGGTTCAGGCCCTCGATGAGCGGCTTGTCGGCGCTGTAGCTGAACGACACGTCCTCGAACACCAGCCGGCCGCGCGTCTGCACCGGCGTCTCGTTCGGGTCGGCGTCCGCGCTCTGCTCCTCGGCGTCGAGCAGTTCGAAGACCCGCTCGGCACTGGCGACACCGGACTGCAGCAGGTTGGCCATCGAGCCGAGCTGGGCCAGCGGCTGGGTGAACTGCCGCGAATACTGGATGAACGCCTGCACGTCACCGAGCTGCATGGCGCCAGAGGCCACCTGCAACCCGCCGACCACGGCAATGGCCACATAGACCAGGTTGCCGATGAAGGTCATCGCCGGCATGATCATGCCGCTCACGAACTGGGCACCGAAGCTGGCTTCGTAGAGTTCGTCGTTCTTCGAGGCGAAGCGCTGCTCCACCTCCTTCTGCCGGCCGAAGACCTTGACCAGGGCGTGCCCGGAGAAGGTCTCCTCGATCTGGCCGTTGAGCTCGCCGGTGTGAGTCCACTGCGCCACGAAGAGTTTCTGCGAGCGCTTGGCGATCAGCACCGTGGTGACCAGGGTGAGCGGCACCGTGACCAGCGCGATGAGGGCGAGCAGCGGCGAGAGCAGCAGCATCATCACGATGACGCCGATGACCGTGAGCAGCGACGTGACCACCTGGCTGAGCGACTGCTGCAGGCTCTGCGAGATGTTATCGACGTCGTTGGTGACCCGGCTGAGCAGTTCGCCGCGCTTGACGGTGTCGAAGTAGCCCAACGGCAGCCGGTTGATCTTGGCCTCGATCTCCTCGCGCAGCCGGAACACCGTGCGCTGCACGACGGCGTTGAGCACGAGGGCTTGCAGCCAGCTGAACACCGAGGCGAAGATGTACAGCGCCAGCACCCAGAACAGCACGGTCGACAGGGCGGCGAAGTCGATGCCCTGGCCGGGGGTGAGGGTCATGGCGCTGAGCATGTCGGCCTGTGCGGTCTCTCCGGATGCCCGCAGCCCCGCGATCACCTCGGCCTGGCTCATCCCGGCCGGGAGGCCCTTGCCCACGATGCCCGCGAAGATCAGGTTGGTGCCTTCACCGAGCAGGCGCGGCCCGATCACCGAGAAGGTGACGCTGATCACGGCGAGCACCAGCACCAGCGCCAGCCACACCCGCTCCGGGCGCAGCTTGCCGACCAGGCGCTTGGCGCTCTGGCCGAAGTTCATGGCCTTCTCGGCGGGCATATTCATGCCGCCGAAGGGGCCGCCGCCACGCGGGGGCCGCGCGGGAACCTTCACGTCGTCGTCGGTGGCGTCGTCGATGCTGTCGCTCATTTGGTGGCCTCCGCTGCCAGCTGGGATGCCGCAATCTCCTGATAGGTCGTCGAGGTCGCCAGCAACTCCTCATGGGAACCGCTCGCCACGATCCGGCCGTCTTCGACGACGAGGATCTGGTCGGCGTCGATGATCGTCGACACCCGCTGGGCGACGATGATCATGGTGGCGTCGGCGACGTCCCTGGCCAGGGCCGCCCGCAGGCGGGCATCCGTGGCGAGGTCGAGGGCGGAGAACGAGTCGTCGAAGATGTACAGCTCAGGTCGCTTCACCAGCGCCCTGGCTATCGCGAGACGTTGCCGCTGCCCGCCGGAGACATTGGTGCCGCCCTGCGAGATCGGGGCGTCCAGGCCGCCGTCGAGACGTTCGACGAACTCTCGGGCCTGCGCGGTCTCCAGCGCCTGCCAGATCTCGGCCTCGGTGGCATCCGGTTTGCCGTATTGCAGGTTGCTGCGCACGGTGCCGGAGAACAGGTAGGGCTTCTGCGGCACCAGGCCAATATGGCCCCAGAGCAGGTCGGGGTTGAGCTCGCGCACATCCACCCCGTCGAAGAGCACGGAGCCACTGGTGGCGTCGAACAGCCGCGGCAGCAGGTTCACGAGGGTGGTCTTGCCCGACCCGGTGCTGCCGATGATGGCGGTGGTGAAACCGGGCCTGGCCACGAAGCTGATGTCGCTGAGCACGGGCTGTTCGGCGCCCGGGTAGGCGAAGCCGACCCCGCGCAGTTCCAGCTCGCCGTGCCCGATGGTCTCGTTCACGGGGTTCTGCGGCGGTCGCACGCTGGAGGCGGTGTCGAGCACCTCACCGATCCGGTCGGCCGACACCGTGGCGCGCGGGATCATCACGGCCATGAAGGTGGCCATCATCACGGCCATCAGAATCTGCATGAGGTAGCTGAGGAAGGCGATCAGGGTACCGACCTGCATTGAGCCGTCCTCGATACGGAAGGCGCCGAACCAGATCACGGCGACGCTGGAGACGTTCAGCACCAGCATCACCACGGGGAACATCAGCGCCATCAGCCGGCCGGCCTGCAGGGCGGTCTCGGTGACATCGGTGTTGGCCTGGCCGAAGCGGCGGGTCTCCACGTCTTCGCGCACGAAGGCGCGAATCACGCGGATGCCGGTGAGCTGTTCCCGCAGCACCCGGTTGACGGTGTCGATGCGTTCCTGCATCACCCGGAACAACGGCACCATCCGCACGATGATCAGCCCGACGGCCACGAGCAGCACGGGCACGCTGACCGCGATCAGCCAGGACAGTTCGAGGTCTTGGCGCATCGCCATGATCACGCCGCCGATGCAGAGGATCGGCGCGGAGACCAGCAGGGTGCAGGTGGTCAGCACGAGCATCTGCACCTGCTGCACGTCGTTGGTGGAACGGGTGATCAGCGATGGAGCGCCGAACCGGCTCACCTCTTGCTCGGAGAATTCGCCCACCCTGGTGAAGACCGCGCCGCGCAGGTCGCGGCCCAGGGCCATGGCCGCCTTGGCGCCGAAGTAGACGGCGATGATGGCGCAGATGATCTGGCCGAGGGTGATCAGCAGCATCACGCCGCCGACGCGCATGATGTAGCCGGTGTCTCCGGTGGCCACGCCCTCGTCGATGATGTCGGCGTTCAGCGCGGGCAGGTAGAGCGACGCGATCGATTGCGCCAGTTGGAAGACGACCACGGCCACCAGTAACCGCCAGTGCGGGCGGAGGTAGTGTACGAGCAGTTTCCAGAGCATCTGGTGTCCTTGGTATCTGGGGCGGGTGGGGTGATCTAGGCGAAGAGGGCGGAGATGTACGCCACGTCTTCGGTGGTGGGCCGCCAGGTGGTGGCGGCCTCGGCGTTCTGCACGATCTGCTCGGGCTTGGTGGCGCCGGCGATGACGCTGGTGAGGCCGGGCTGAGCGAGCAGCCAGGCCAGCGTCGCGGCGAGCATGCTCACGCCGCGATCGTCGCAGAACTGTTGGTACCGTTCGATGGTGTCCCAGGGGGCGTCGTCGAGCAGGTGCCGGCGGATCATCATGATGCGGCTGTCTGCCGGGCCGCCGTCGCGGCTGAACTTGCCGGTGAACAGCCCGTTGTAGAGCGGGAAGAACGGCAGGAAACCCAGTCCGTAGGCGTTCACGGCGGGCATAACCTCTTCCTCCGCGTCGCGCACGAGCAGGCTGTACTCGTTCTGCGCCGAGATGAAGGCCGGATGATGATTGATCCTGGCCGTGAACTCGGCCTCGGCGATCTGCCAGCCGGCCAGGTTGGAGTGGCCGATGTAGCGGATTTTGCCCTCCCGGATGAGGTCGCCCAGGGTTTCCAGGGTCTCCTCGATGGGGGTGTTCGGGTCCGGCCGGTGCAGCTGGTACAGGTCGATCCAGTCGGTCTGCAGCCGCTTGAGCGAGGCCTCCACGGCCAGGCGGATGTAGCGCCTGGAACCGCGGGCATCCCAATCGGGGCCGTTCGCGCCGGCCATGTCCATGCCGAATTTGGTGGCGAGCACGATCTGGTCGCGCTTGCCGCGCAGGGCGTGGCCCATCAGGGTCTCGCTGAGTCCCCGTTCGGCGCCGTAGATGTCGGCGGTGTCGAACAGGGTGACGCCGGTGTCGATCGCGGCATCGATCACCAGGGACGTGCCCGCCTGGCTTTCGGTGCTCGTGCCGTTTCGGCCGAAGTTGTTGCAGCCCAACCCGATCGTGGAGACGACGAGGCCGGAGTTGCCAAGAGTGCGATAGTCGATCTGAGCCATTGCTACAGACTATGCCTGTGCGGCGACGCTGTGAGGCCCTTTGGCCCCTCCTCCACAGGGCACGATCAGGCTGAGAATTCCCCTGTCCGAAAACCGCCGGAACCTCCGATGAGCGCCGACTACAGTCGCAGTATGAACAGCCCAGCGTCCATTCCCCCGAACCTGATCCGCGTGCCCAGTCCACTCGGCGAGCTCGAACTCACCGGCGACGACGACGAGGTCTGGTCCCTGTCGATCACCAGGCACGGCCATCTTCCGTTGGAGGGCCTGCCCGAGGCGCCCAACGCGCTGCTCCAGCGCGCCGCGGCGGAACTCACCGAGTACTTCGCCGGTACCAGGGCCGCCTTCGACGTGCCCGTGCGGCTGTCCGGCGGCACCGAGTTCCAGCGGAGCGTCTGGCAGGGCCTGGCGACGATCCCGTTCGGCGATCATCTCTCCTATGGCGAGCTCGGCCGCTCGATCGGCAAGAGCGGGGCCGGCCGGGCGATCGGCGGCGCCGTCGGCGCGAACCCGGCGCCGATCCTGGTGGGCTGTCACCGAGTGCTCGCCTCGAACGGGCGGATCACCGGGTTCAGCGCCGGCGAGGGTATCCCCACCAAGCAGTGGCTGCTGCGCCACGAGGGCATCGAGTACGTCGCGTGACCGTGCACACTCCCCCGGCCCAACGGGTTTCGGTGGTGGTCGGCGACGATGGCGTGGCCCGGTGCGGCTGGGCCGCGAACGACCCTGAGTACCGCCGTTACCACGACGAGGAATGGGGCCGCCCGCTCCGCGAGGAGCGGGCGCTGTTCGAGAAACTGTGTCTGGAGGGCTTCCAGGCGGGTCTGTCCTGGATCACGATCCTGCGCCGCCGACCGGCGTTCCGGGCCGCGTTCGCCGGCTTCGACATCGAGGCCGTGGCCGCCTTCACCGAGGCGGATGTCCAGCGGCTGCTCGGCGACGAACGCATCATCCGGCACCGCGGCAAGATCACCGCCACCATCGACAACGCCCGCAGCACGCTCGCCCTGGGCGAAAGCCTCACCGAGCTGATCTGGAGCTTCGCCCCGGCCGCTCGGCCGGCGCCGCTGAGCGACCTGGGCGAGGTTCCGGCGATCACGCCGGAGTCGACAGCGTTGAGCCGCGCGCTCCGGGCCCGCGGCTACAAGTTCGTGGGGCCCACCACGGTGTACGCGCTGATGCAGTCCAGCGGCCTCGTCAACGATCACGTGGCCGGCTGCCACCTGGCGCCGGCCGGGTAGCGCTCTAGCGAGGCCCGAGCAGCCCCAACGCGCCCACGGCGTCGCGCTCAGCCTGCAGCTCGGCGACCGACGCGTCGATGCGGGCGCGCGAGAACGCGTCGATCTCCAGTCCGGGTTCGATCGACCAGCGGCCGCCCAGTGACCGCACCGGAAAGGACGACACCAGGCCGGCCGGCACGCCGTAGGAGCCGTCCGAGAAGACGCCGGCGCTGGTCCAGTCGTGGCCGGTGCCGTTCACCCAGTCGTAGACGTGGTCGACGGTGGCGCTGGCGGCCGACCCCATCGACGACGCGCCGCGCACCGCGATGATCTCAGCGCCGCGGTTGGCCACCCGCGGAATGAACTCGTTGATCAGCCAGGCCTCGTCGACGAGCTCGAGCACGGGGCGGCCGTCGACCGTGGCGTGGCTGACGTCTGGGTACTGCAGCGTGGAGTGGTTGCCCCAGATCGCGACCCCGGTCACCGACGTGACCGGCACGCGGAGGTGGGCAGCGAGCTGGGCGACCGCCCGGTTGTGGTCGAGCCGGGTGAGGGCGGTGAACCTGTCTGCGGGCACATCGGGGGCGTGGCTGGCGGCCACCATGGCATTGGTGTTGGCGGGGTTGCCCACCACGACCACCCGGATGTCGTCGGCGGCGCCCGCGTTGATGGCTGCACCCTGGGGGCCGAAGATGCGGGCGTTGCCCTCGAGCAGGTCCTTGCGCTCCTGGCCGGGCCCGCGCGGGCGCGCGCCCACCAGGATGGCCACGTTGCTGCCGTCGAAGGCCTGCATCGGGTCATCCGTCACGACAACGTCGCGCAACAGCGGGAACGCGCTGTCCTGAAGCTCGAAGGCGCTGCCCTCCGCCGCCTGGAGGCCGCTGGGGATCTCGAGCAGCCGTAGGGCGACGGGAACGTTGGGACCGAGCAGCTGGCCGGAGGCGATGCGGAACATCAGGGCATAGCCGATGTTGCCTCCGGCTCCGGTGACGGTGACGTTTACTCGTTGTCTCAGCACGAGTTCATCCTAGAGGTGGCCGGCGACGACCAGTTCGAGTTCTCCTGCAGATCCGGGCCGCAGCGTGAGCCCGGCCGTCGGCGCCCAGGCGAGCAGCTCGTCGACGGTGCCGAAGGCCTGGCCGTTCTGCAGCAGCGCCCGGGTGAATTCACCCTTGGCCTTCTTGTTGAAATGGTTGAGGGCGCGGGTCCGCCCGTCGGCGGTCTCGGTCACGACCCGCAGGAAGAACCGCTGCGGATGCCCGGCCGCCGGGCCGAGCGCCACGTACCCCTCCGACCGCAGGTCGAGCAACAGCCCGGGGGTCGCCTCCAGCGCGGCGGAGACGCCACCGGCCCAGTGCTTCTTGAGCGGCAGGCCGGGCAGTCTGGAGTCGTGCGAGAGCCTGTAGGCCGGCACCAGGTCGAGCCCCCCGACGGGTCCGAGCAGTGCGGAGTGCACCAGGAGGTGTCGCCCGGCGAAGGCGCGCGCAGCCACGGTCAGGGTCTCGGCCGCCAGGGCGTCGTAGAGCACCCCGGTGTACCTGTCGATGACCGGGGTCGTCGCGGAGGTCAGCAGGGCGGCGTTCCGGTCGATCTCGGCAAGCTGGGTGCGGCCGAGTTTGAGGGCGCGCACCGTCGCATCCGCGTCGGCGGCCAGGGCGGCGAGGGCCCCGGCGAGCACCCGACGCCGCTCGGTGAGGGCGGGGAACGCCAGCGAGTCCAGCGCCAGGGGCATGAAAACGCCGCCGGAGCGTTTAGTCTCCGACGGCGGTAACAATACAAACAAGAGTGTCCTAAATGAGGCAGCGCCTAAACGAGTGCGGCCCGGCGGGCGACGATGGAGATGATGTCGTTGTCCACCGACAGGAACCCGTCGTCAGCTTCGGCGACGACCTTGGTTCCGTCGAGCAGCGTGATGCGCACCTCGCCGCTGGACAGGATCGCCAGCAGCGGCTCGTGGCCGACGAGAATACCGATCTCGCCTTCCACCGTGCGCGCGACAACCATGGACGCCTCGCCGGACCAGACCTGCTGGTCCGCCGAGACGAGACTCACGGTGAGCGAAGCCGAAGCCATGCTTAGCCGTTCTCCTTCTGGATCTGAGCCCACTTCTCTTCCACGTCGCCGATGCCGCCGACGTTGAAGAAGGCCTGCTCAGACACATGGTCGAAGTCGCCGTTGGCGATCGCCGTGAAGG
This sequence comes from Cryobacterium sp. W22_MBD10_FK3, assembly GCF_052113745.1. Taxonomy (NCBI): domain Bacteria; kingdom Bacillati; phylum Actinomycetota; class Actinomycetes; order Micrococcales; family Microbacteriaceae; genus Cryobacterium; species Cryobacterium sp. W22_MBD10_FK3. The sequence continues at coordinate 47,394 of NZ_JBGQOH010000007.1, read as the reverse complement.
ACTCGATGGTGTCCTTGAGCGACACCGTCGAACCCTCGACGCCGGTGAACTTCTTCGCCATGTAGGTGTTTTGCGACAGGAACTGCTGGATGCGCCGGGCGCGGGCCACGGTCACCTTGTCTTCTTCAGAGAGCTCGTCAACACCGAGGATCGCGATGATCTCCTGGAGTTCCTTGTTCTTCTGCAGGATCGCCTTGACGCGAACGGCCGTGTTGTAGTGATCGGCACCCAGGTAGCGGGGGTCGAGGATACGGCTGGACGAGGTGAGCGGGTCGACGGCCGGGTAGAGGCCCTTCGACGCGATCTCACGCGAGAGCTCGGTGGTGGCGTCGAGGTGCGCGAACGTGGTCGCCGGGGCGGGGTCGGTGTAGTCGTCGGCGGGCACATAGATGGCCTGCAGCGAGGTGATCGAGTGGCCACGGGTCGACGTGATGCGCTCCTGCAGGATGCCCATCTCGTCGGCCAGGTTCGGCTGGTAACCCACGGCGGACGGCATGCGGCCCAGCAGGGTCGACACCTCCGAACCGGCCTGGGTGAAGCGGAAGATGTTGTCGATGAAGAGCAACACGTCCTGCTTGGCGACGTCACGGAAGTACTCGGCCATGGTCAGCGCGGAGAGCGCGACACGCAGACGCGTTCCCGGCGGCTCATCCATCTGGCCGAATACAAGGGCGGTCTTGTCGAAGACGCCGGCCTCTTCCATTTCGCCGATGAGGTCGTTGCCCTCACGGGTGCGCTCGCCGACACCGGCGAACACCGACACACCACCGTGGTCCTGCGCAACACGCTGGATCATTTCCTGGATCAGCACGGTCTTGCCGACGCCGGCACCACCGAAGAGTCCGATCTTTCCACCGAGAACGTACGGCGTGAGCAGGTCGATGACCTTGATGCCGGTCTCGAACAGCTGGGTCTTGGACTCCAGCTGGTCGAAGGGCGGCGGCTTGCGGTGGATGGGCCAGCGCTCGGTGATCTCGATCTTCTCACCGGGCTTGGCGTTGAGCACCTCGCCGATGACGTTGAAGACGCGGCCCTTGGTGACGTTTCCGACCGGAACCATGATGGGCGAGCCGGTGTCCCGGACCTCCTGGCCGCGGACGAGTCCGTCGGTCGGGTTCAGGGCGATGGCGCGCACGAGGTCGTCACCGAGGTGCAGTGCGACCTCGAGGGTGATCTCGGTCGACTCGTCGCCAATGACGATGGTCGTCTTGAGCGCGTTGTACATGCCAGGGATCGAGTCGTGCGGGAACTCGATGTCCACCACGGGTCCCGTTACGCGGGCGATCCGGCCCACAGCGCCTGCTGTGTCCTCCGCGAGGACTGGCGCGATTGCGGTGTCAGTCATTGCTCTCTCTTCTCTGGGTTAGTTCTTGGCGGATGAGAGCGCGTCGGCTCCACCCACGATCTCGGAAATCTGCTGCGTGATCTCGGTCTGGCGCGCGTTGTTCGACAGCCGAGTGAAGTCCTTGATGAGCTTGTCTGCGTTGTCGCTGGCCGACTTCATGGCCTTCTGACGGCTGGCGTGCTCCGAAGCGGCCGACTGCAACATGGCGTTGAAGATGCGGCTTTCGATGTAGACCGGCAGCAGGGCGTCGAGCACCGTCTCGGGGTCCGGTTCGAATTCGTACAGCGGCAGCGTCGACGGCACGTCGCTGGCTTCACCCTCGACGACCTCCAGCGGCAGCAGGCGCACGACCTGGGGAACCTGGGTGACCATGCTCACGAAACGGTTGTAGACGATGTGGATCTCGTCGACGCCGCCGTCATCGGCTTCCCGCAGGAACGCGGACAACAGGGCGTCGCCGATCTCCTGGGCGGTGTCGAACTCCGGACGGTCCGTGCTACCGGTCCAGGATTCCTCGGACACGCGACGGCGGAAGCTGAAGTACGCCAGGGCCTTGCGGCCGACCAGGTAGTAGACGACGTCCTTGCCCTGGTTGCGCAGCAGTTCGCTGAGCTGCTCGGCCTCGCGCAGCACTTGGGAGCTGAAGGCTCCGGCCAGGCCGCGGTCGGATGCGAAGATCACGACTGCGGCGCGGTTGATGACCTCCGGCTCGGTCGTCAGCACGTGCTCGACGTTCGAGTAGGTGGCAACCGCGGATACTGCCTGCGTGATCGCCCGCGAATACGGGGTGGAAGCCGCGACTCGCGCCTGCGCCTTCTGGATGCGCGAAGCGGAGATCAACTCCATGGCCCGAGTGATCTTCTTGGTCGTCTGGGCAGACTTGATCTTCTGCCGGTAGACCCGAAGTTGCGCTCCCATGTGTCTCCTGTGCTTGCTTAGATATCGTGTCGATGAGTGTCAAGGGCTGCGGTTCGCGCCGCCGGGGCGCCGCGAACCGCGAGGCGCGTTAGCGCTTGTGCTTGACGATCTTTTCCTGGTTGACGTCTTCTTCCTTCGTCGCGACGAACTCTTCGCGGCCGACGGAAGCGAGCGGCTTGCCTTCACCGGTCTGGAACTCGCGCTTGAAGGCGTCGACCGCGGCGGCCAGCTCGGAGACGGTGTCGTCGGTGAGGACGTTCGTCTCGCGCAGCGTCGTGAGGATGCCGGTGGTGCGGGCGAGGAAGTCGAGCAGTTCGCGTTCGAACCGCAGGATGTCTTCGAGGGGAACCTCGTCGAGCTTGCCGTTGGTGCCGGCCCAGATCGAGACGACCTGGTCTTCGACGGGGTACGGCGAGTACTGCGGCTGCTTGAGCAGCTCGGTCAGGCGGGCGCCGCGAGCAAGCTGGCGACGGCTGGCCGGGTCGAGGTCGGAAGCGAACATCGAGAACGCCTCGAGCGAGCGGTACTGGGCCAGTTCGAGCTTGAGGGTACCGGAGACCTTCTTGATCGACTTGACCTGGGCGTCACCGCCGACTCGGGAGACCGAGATTCCCACGTCGACCGCGGGGCGCTGGTTGGCGTTGAAGAGGTCGGACTGCAGGAAGATCTGGCCGTCGGTGATCGAGATCACGTTGGTCGGGATGTACGCGGCAACGTCGTTGGCCTTGGTCTCGATGATCGGCAGGCCGGTCATCGAACCGGCGCCGAGCTCGTCGGAGAGCTTGGCACAACGCTCGAGCAGACGCGAGTGCAGGTAGAACACGTCGCCGGGGTACGCTTCGCGTCCCGGCGGGCGACGCAGCAGCAGCGACACCGCACGGTAGGCCTCGGCCTGCTTGGACAGGTCGTCGAAGATGATCAGAACGTGCTTGCCGGCGTACATCCAGTGCTGGCCGATGGCCGAGCCGGTGTACGGGGCGAGGTACTTGAAGCCGGCCGGGTCAGAGGCGGGGGCGGCGACGATGGTGGTGTACTCCATCGCTCCGGCATCCTCGAGCGCACCCTTCACCGAAGCGATGGTGGAGCCCTTCTGGCCGATGGCGACGTAGATGCAGCGAACCTGCTTGTTGGTGTCGCCGGACTCCCAGTTGGCCTTCTGGTTGATGATGGTGTCGACGGCGATGGCCGTCTTGCCGGTCTGGCGGTCACCGATGATCAGCTGGCGCTGGCCGCGACCGATCGGGATCATCGCGTCGATGGCCTTGATGCCGGTCTGCATCGGCTCGTGCACGCTCTTGCGGTGCATGACGCCGGGAGCCTGCAGCTCGAGGGCGCGACGGCCATCGGTTGCGATCTCGCCGAGACCGTCGATGGGGGCGCCGAGCGGGTCGACGACACGGCCGAGGTAGCCGTCACCCACGGGAACGGAGAGGACCTCGCCGGTGCGGTACACCTCCATGCCTTCGACGATGCCGGCGAACTCGCCGAGGACGACAACACCGATCTCGTCTTCGTCGAGGTTCAGCGCGAGGCCGAGGGTGCCGTCCGCGAACTTGATGAGCTCGTTGGCCATTACGCCGGGGAGACCCTGCACGTGGGCGATGCCATCGCCCGCGGTGGTGACGTAGCCGACCTCGGTCGTCGCTGCCTTGTTCGGCTCGTAGGACTTGACGAAGTCCTGGAGAGCGTCGCGGATCTCATCGGGGCTGATCGTTAGTTCTGCCATCATCTTCCCTTTTCTGTACAGCAGTACAGGCTTTGTCTTTTCGACACGTTACCGTCTCGAGTATGTGTGTTCTGGGTGACCCGGAGGTTACCCAGCAAGCTGCAGTCTCAAATCCTTGAGACGAGTGGCGACGCTGCCGTCAATGACGTCATCGCCGATCTGTACTTTGAGGCCGCCGACGACGGATGCGTCGATGACCTGGTTGAGGGCGACGTTACGTCCGTATCGTGCCGAGAGCGATGCGGCGAGGCGGTCCAGCTGCCCCGGCTGCAGCGCTGCCGCCACGGTGACCGTCGCGATGATGCTGTCGGCCTGGTCGGCGACGATGGTCGCCGCATCCGTGAGCAGCTCGCCGATGCGGCGGCCGCGAGGCTGCTGCACCAGGTGACGCACGATCACGAGGGTCTGGGCAGACACCTTGCCGGCCAGAAGCGCCTGGGTGAGCCCGACCTTGGCCGAGGCGGGCCCCAGCTTGCTGGTCAGGGCCAACTCGAGTTCGGCGTCCGAGGACACCGCCGCACCGAACATGAACAGTTCGGAGCGGATCGACACGTGCTGCTCAGCCGAATCCGCCGTGACGCGCAGAGCGAGTTCCTCGATCGCGGCCAGCAGGTCCTGGTGGCTCGACCAGCGGCCGCCGGCGACGATCAGCAGCAGTTCGAGGGCGGCGGGCGTGACCGTGGCACCGAAGACCGCACGAACGAGCGCGACCTTGTGGGACGCATCCGCAGACGAGTCGCCGAGAGCGGCGAGCAGCTGCGAGGAATCACCGATGACCCGACCGGCGTCGAACAGGTTCTCACCCGTCGCCAGATCAGCCCACTCGGCGTGGGCGGCGAGTGCCGCCCGCGACGTGGCCAAGGCTTCTCTGGTGGCGCTTCCCATGTGTCTTAGTTCTTTCCGGCCGAAGGGGCCGTGTTCTCGGTGGCTTCGATGTCGGCGAGGAACCGCTCGACCATGGCGCTTGCGCGCGCATCGTCGTTCAGGCTCTCCCCGATGACGCCGGAGGCGAGGTCGATGGCGAGGGATCCGACTTCACTGCGCAGTGACTGCACGGCGGCCTGACGTTCGGCCTCGATCTGTGCCTTCGCTGTTGCGGTGATTCGGTTGGCCTCAGCCGTTGCCTGTTCCCGGAGCTCGGCGAGGATACGCTGACCGTCGGCGCGAGCCTGCTCGCGGATCTGGCCCGCTTCGACGCGCGCGACGGCCAGCTGAGCGGTGTACTGATCGAGAGCAGCTTCCGCCTTCCGCTGGGCGTCGTCGGCCTTGGCGATGTTGCCCTCGATGGCCTCGGCCCGGTCGTCAAGGATCTGACGGAAACGCGGGATCGCGAAGCGCACGAAGAAGAACATGACAACCAGGAAGACAACAGCAGACCAGGTGATGTCGTAGATTTCGGGAAGGAACGGGTTGGTGTTCCCTTCCGCTGCGAGAACAAGCTCAGGCATTGTGGTAATCCCTAGACGAAGATGAAGAATACGGCAACACCGATGAACGCGAGGAGCTCGGTGAACGCGATGCCGAGGAACATGGTGACCTGGAGACGGCCGGCGAGCTCAGGCTGGCGAGCCATGGCTTCAACGGTCTTTCCAGCGACGATACCGATACCGATACCCGGGCCGATCGCGGCAAGTCCGTAACCTACGGTGGCGATGTTGCCGGTGATCTCGGCGAGAATGGTGGGTTCCACTAGGTGTTTCCTTTCAATCGAAAAACGACGTCGGTCGACGTAGCCAGTTCAGTAGTGTCAGTGCTCTTCAGCAACGGCTTGTTGCACGTACACGGCGGTCAGAAGGGTGAAAATGTACGCCTGGAGGATGAACACGGCGAACTCGACAAAGGTGAAGATGAACCCGAATGCGAGTGTTCCGATTCCGAAGAGCCCGACCAGTCCTCCAGCATTGAAGAAGAAGAAGCTTGTGGCTCCGAAGCAGAGAACGAGCAGCAGGTGCCCGACCATCATATTGAGCAGAAGTCGAAGGGCCAGCGAGAGCGGCCGCACGATGAAGATGTTGATGAACTCGATCGGCGCGAGCAGGATGTAGATCGGCCACGGCACACCGGCGGGGAACAGCGAGTTCTTGAAGAACTTCGCGGCGCCGAGCTGCTTGATGCCCGCGTAGATGAACACGACGTACGCCACCATGCCGAGCAGCAGCGGCATGGCGATGATCGCGGTGCCCGAGATGTTCAGGAGCGGGATGACGCCGGTGACGTTCATGGCGAGGATGCCGAAGAACATGCCCGCCAACAGCGGCAGGAAGCGGCGGCCCATTTCCTTGCCCAGGATCTGGTCGGCGATCTGCACCTGAACAAAGCCCAGGGCCAGTTCGGCGAGGCTCTGGCCGCGGCCGGGAACCCGGGAGGGCTTCCGCAGGGCGAGCCAGAAGAGGAGCATCATCACGGCGATGGCCAGAAGGCGAACCAGGATGATGCGGTTGATCTCGAAGGGCGTGTCTGCGAAGAACAGCGCGGGAAGGCCGAGAAATTCGCCAATCCCCGGAGCGTGGAATTCGCCATCCTCGGATGCCATGGGAATCAGCAAGTACGCAGCGTTAGACAACAGCGCTATCTCCTGTTTCTGTGCGGACGCACATAGGCGACAGTGGGGGAATTCGGTCTACGGCTCGGGGGCGCACACTGCCACCTGAGAGTGTTTTCACTTTACCAACAATCGCTCGCGGGTACTAATCGACGTGACCGCGCAGCGGTCAGGGCGCGGTCTCGTCCGGGACGTCCGGAAGGGTCACATTGCTCGCGTAGCCCAGACGTGATTTGAAGACCACAATCACGTCGATGAGCATGGTGCCGACGGCTCCGGCGATCACGGTGAGGAAGAGCACCATCGTCTGCACGAAGGGTGCGTCGCGCAGCAGGGCCAGGATGACGATGAAGACGACGATCTTCAGCAGCCAGGCCCCCATCACGATTCCGAAGAACGCGGCGATGTCGAATCGCATGGCGCCGATGATGCTGGCGGCGGTGATCGAGGCGAACAGAACGGCCAGGACCGTACCGATGAGGGCGCTGATGAGCCCTTCGGTGCCGGCGAACAGGTAGCCCAGTCCCCCGCCGATAACGGCGATCGCGATGGCCAGCAGGCCCGTGTAACGCAACACCTCGGTGAGGATCTTCTTGGCGTCCACCGGGGTGGTGCGCGGCGGTGTGGCGGGGGTCTCGGGGGTCACGGGTGCGGGGGTCATACAGGCTCCTTGGCGTCAGACGCCTCGTCGAGGGGATCAAGTCGGGCAATGGCGGGCACGCCGACGGCGCCGGTCACCGGCGCGAGCTGGCTGGCGGCCTCGATGGCCTTGCGGCGGCTCAGCGGGGCGAGGGTCACCACGGTGCAGATGACCAGGGCGCTCACCAGGAAGATGGTGGCCCACCAGGTGGGCAGGCCGAAGAACACCGGCAGTACGTAGTACAGCAGGCAGCCGACCGAGGCGGCGCCGGTCCAGCCGTAGAAGATCAGCACGGCGTGCAGGTGCGAGTGCCCCATGTCGAGCAGCCGGTGGTGCAGGTGCTTGCGGTCGGCGCTGAACGGCGATTTTCCGGCTCTCACACGCCGGAACACCGCCAGGCCGAAGTCGAGCAGCGGGATGATGAGGATCGCCACCGGCAGGATCAGCGGGATGAAGGCCGGGAACAGCTGGGACCGGTTGACCGCGGTGGGGTCGACCTGGCCGGTGATCGCGATGGCCGAGGTGGCCATCAAGAGGCCCACCAGGAGTGCGCCGGCGTCGCCCATGAACATCTTGGCGGGGTGCCAGTTCACCGGCAGGAAGCCCACGCAGGCGCCGACCAGGATCGCGGCGATGAGCGACGCCAGGTTGAAGTAGTTGGTGGGCGAGGTGTCCCGCACGAGCAGGTAGCTGTAGATGAAGAACACGCCGTTTGCGATCAGCGCGACCCCCGCGACCAGTCCGTCGAGCCCGTCGATGAAGTTGATCATGTTCATCACGATGACGATGGCCATGACCGTGATCACGATCGACATCCAGGACGACCCGACAGTGAGGCCGCCGATCGGGAGGGAGAAGACCTGCACGCCCTGCCACGCCACCAGGCCGGCGGCGATGAACTGGCCGGAGAGCTTGGTCATCCAGTCGAGATCCCAGATGTCGTCGGCCACACCGAGCAGCACGATCAGCAGGGCGGCGCCGAGGATGGCCATGATCTGGTGCGGGTCGGCGAAGATCAACCGCAACGGGGCGAACTGGGACGCCACCAGATAGGACACCCCGAAGGCCACCACAATGCCGAGGAACATGGCGATGCCGCCCAGCCGCGGGGTGGGCCTGGAGTGCACGTCACGTTCGCGGATCTTGGGGTACAACCGGTACTTGTGGGTGAGCTTGAGCACCACGATCGACATGAGGAAGGTCACGACGGCCGAAACGAGCGCCAGTAGGACGAATAGGGTCATTGCTCGCCCACCGGAGCAAGGGCATCGCCGATGACAGCCTCGATCGCGGCTCGGGAGATGACGCCGTTGCGCACGATGACGATCTTGCCGCCGTTGGTGTCGAAGCCGGTGGCGTCCACGATCGTGGAGGAGGTGTCGCCGGCGCGGTCGCCGATCGGCTCGTAGTCCAGGCCCGCCACTCCCCCGTCGAGGTAGACCGCGACGCTGATGCCGAGCATCTCTTCGGCGCCGATGACGTCGATGGCGGAGGGCAGACCGCTGGTGTTGGCACTCGAGACGGCGAGCGGTCCGGTCTCGGCCAGCAGGTCGAGGGCCACCTGGTTGCGCGGCATCCGCAGCGCCACCGTGCCGCGGGTTTCGCCGAGGTCCCAGACCAGGGACGACTGGGCGGTGAGCACCACGGTGAGGCCGCCGGGCCAGAACTCGGCGACCAGGGCACGCACGGGCTCAGGGATGTCCTGGGCGAGGGCGTCGAGGGTGGGGATCCCGGGGATCAGCACCGGCGGCGGCGACTGTCGGTCGCGGCCCTTGGCATCCAGCAGCTTCTGCACGGCCTCGGGGTTGAACGCGTCGGCGGCAATCCCGTACACGGTGTCGGTGGGGATGACGACGAGCGCACCGCGGCCGATCGCCGAGCGTGCCAGTCGCATGCCGGTCGAACGTTCCTCGTCGACCGAGCAGTCATAGATACGTGTCATCGGGCACGATTCTAGTGCAGCCCGCCTGTGAGGGCCTGGCGAGACGCGGTTCCTCATCAGCTCACGGGCGGAACGAGGGTTTTCTCCATCACGATTTTGGTGGGCTCGTAGGCGAGGGATGCATAGAGGGCCTGAGCCACAGCGTTGCGGGCGAAGACGTTCAGGGTGAGTTTGGCCGCACCCAGCCTGGCAGCTTCGGATTCAGCGAGCAGCATCGCCAGGCGGCCATGGCCGCGGCCCCTGAACCGTTCGAAAACCACAATGTCGAGGATCCACCAATTGGTGGGGTCGTCGGCCGGGCCGGCAGAGAGCCAGAGCACGCCGACATGCTCGTCGGCGACCCTGATCGAATAGACGTGCTGACCGGACGCGGGCCGTCCGTGCGGGAACTCACGCCGGGTGGCTTCGGTGGCCTTGTTCTCGGCAGCGGCCCGGCTGAGCCCGGCGGCCTCGAGGTCGTCGGTGTAGTCGGCCACACTGGACACCAACCACGCGGCGAGTTCGGCCTCTGAGACCGGGCGGAGTTCGCCGGTCACGGGCGCAGGGCCGTCGTGGTGCGATCGCGGGTGGTGAGGTCGCGGTGGGTGGCGGTGGCGCGCCAGCCGTCGGCATCCAGCAACGCCCGGATCTCGGCGCCCTGCAGCTCACCGTGCTCGATCGCGAGCACTCCCCCGGCGCGCAGCAACCGCAGGCCCGTCTGGGAGACCAACCGAACGACGTCGAGGCCGTCAGGTCCGCCGTACAGGGCATGGGCGGGGTCGAAGAGGCGCACCTCGGGGTCGCGCGGGATGGCGTCGGCCGGGATATACGGCGGGTTCGAGACCACCACGGCGACGGTGCCGTTGAGCTCGGGGAACGCCTCGGCCAGGTCGGCGAACACGAGGGTGGCGTTCCCGGCGCCCACCTCGGCGAAGTTGCGGCTGGTCCAGGGGAAGGCATCCGGCGAGTTCTCGCACGCGAAGACGCGGGCGTGCGGCACCTCGGTGGCCATGGCGAGGGCGATGGCGCCGCTGCCGGTGCCGAGGTCCACGCCGACGGGTTCGGGGTCCGCCATCGAGCGCAGGGCGTCGATGGCGATTTGGGCGACCCCTTCGGTCTCGGGGCGCGGCACGAAGACCCCGGGGCCGACGTTCAGCTCCAGGGACCGGAACGGCGCGCGGCCGGTGATGTGCTGCAGCGGTTCACGCTTGGCCCTGCGGTCGACGAGGGCGGCGATGGCGGACGCGTCGGCTGCGGTCAGGGCGGTGCCCATGATTGCTGCCGCCTGCACCTGGCCACGACTCTGGCCGAGGACGTGACCGATCAGGAGGTCGGCATCCACCTCGGCGTCTTCGATCCCCGCTCGGGCCAGTGTCTGGGAAGCCAGAGAGCGCAACTTGTCGACAGTCGTCGGAATATCGGATGGAGAGTCAGAGTTGCTATGCGGAGGCGTCACAAACTGGAATCTTACGCAACTCTCTGAGTATCGTCATGGCTCTAGGCTTAATACGAACCCGAGGAAAGGCTGACCGATGACCGCACGGATCTACTCAGACATTACCGAAACCGTCGGCGGCACCCCGTTGGTGAGGCTGAACCGGCTTCCCGGCGACTCCACCGCCACGGTGCTGGCCAAGCTCGAGTTCTACAACCCCTCCAGCAGCGTCAAGGACCGCATCGGGGTCGCCATCGTCGACGCCGCCGAGGCGTCAGGTGAGCTTCAGCCCGGCGGCACCATCGTGGAGGGCACCAGTGGCAACACCGGCATCGCCCTGGCCATGGTCGGCGCCGCCCGCGGCTACACCGTCATCCTGGCGATGCCTGAGACCATGAGCAAGGAACGCAAGATCCTGCTTCGCGCCTACGGCGCCGAACTCGTTTTGACCCCGGGCTCCGAGGGCATGCGCGGCGCCGTCGAGAAGGCCAAGGAAATCGTCGCGGCCACACCGGGTGCGATCTGGGCCCGTCAGTTCGACAACCCGGCGAACCCCGCCATCCACAAGGCCACCACGGGGGTGGAGATCTGGGACGACACCGACGGAGCCGTGGACCTGCTCGTGGCGGGCATCGGCACCGGCGGGACCATCACCGGCGCCGGTCAGCTGCTCAAGGAGCGCAAGCCCTCGGTGCGGATCATCGGCGTCGAGCCCAAGGACTCGCCCATCCTCAACGGCGGCGCCCCCGGCCCGCACAAGATCCAGGGCATCGGTGCCAACTTCGTGCCGAGCGTTCTGGACACCCACGTGTACGACGAGGTCACCGATGTGACCCTCGCCGACTCCGTGGCCACGGCACGGGCCCTGGCCACCGAGGAGGGCATCCTCGCCGGGATCTCCGGCGGCGCCGCGGTGTGGGCGGCCCTCCAGCAGGCCAAGCTGCCCGAGAACGCCGGGAAGACCATCGTCGTGATCGTGCCCGGTTTCGGCGAGCGGTACATCAGCACGGTGCTCTACGAAGATCTCGTCTAAGCCATTTTCCGCACGACCAAGTACAGACAGGTGCCCGGCATGGGAGTGTTCGCACGCGTTCGCGAGGACATCGCGATGGCGCAAAGGCACGACCCTGCCGCGCACAGCAAGGCGGAGGTGCTGCTCGCCTACAGCGGCGTGCACGCCGTGTGGGCGTACAGAATCACGCACCGTTTGTGGCAGCGCGGGCTGCGCCTGCCTGCCCGGCTGCTGTCGCAGTTCGCCAGGTTCCTCACCGGGGTGGAAATCCACCCCGGTGCGAGCATCGGCCGGCGCCTGTTCATCGATCACGGCATGGGTGTCGTGATCGGTGAAACCGCCGTGATCGGCGACGACGTGATGCTGTACCACGGGGTCACCCTCGGCGGGAAGAGCCGGCACGGGGTCGTCGCCGGCGCCCGCCGCCATCCGCAGCTGCACGACGGGGTCACCGTGGGCGCGGGGGCCAAGATCCTCGGTCCGATCACGTTGGGCGAGTGGAGCACAGTGGGTGCGAACGCCGTCGTCACCAAGGACGCCCCGGCCCGGTCGATTCTGCTCGGAATTCCCGCCCGCGCCCAGCCCGGCACCGCGGAAGAAATCAAGGCGGCACGCGGCCTGCTCAAATCCGGCCTCTGATCTCGCATCCGCGAGGTTTTCTGCGATACCGCGCCACCGTACGGCTGCTCTCCCGCAGGATCTTCGAACCCGGCAATCCTGTGTAACAACGGTTTTTTGCGGATTGCTTGTTGGCAGAATAGTTGTCATGACAACCTCAACTCCCGTTGGCGAATCCGCCGCTCTGTCTCTTCCGATCCTGGACCTGTCGCGTCTCGACGCCGGCGGAGCTGAGGCCGACGCCTTCCGGGCACAGTTGCGCGAGGTCACCCACGAGTACGGCTTCTTCTACCTCACCGGGCACGGCGTGCCGGCCGATCTGATCGAGCGGGTGATGACCACCTCCAGGGCCTTCTTCAACCTGCCCGAAGACGACAAGATGGCCATCGAGAACCTGCAGAGCCCGCACTTCCGCGGTTACACCCGGGTGGGCGGTGAACTCACCCAGGGCAAGGTGGACTGGCGTGAGCAGATCGACATCGGACCGGAGCGCCCAGCCCTCGACCTCACCGCCGATGACGCCGACTACCTGCGCCTGGAGGGCCCCAACCAGTGGCCGGTGAACCTGCCCGCCCTGGAAGAGGTCATGACCCAGTGGCGCGAGGAGCTGAACGCGGTGGCGCTGCGCCTGATGCAGGCGTGGGCCCTCTCGCTGGGTGCTGACGAGCACGTCTTCGACGAGGCGTTCGCCCACAAACCGTCGACACTGATCAAGATCGTGCGCTACCCGGGCAAGTCAGACCCCACCCCCAGGCAGGGCGTCGGAGCGCACAAGGACTCCGGTGTGCTCACGCTGTTGTTCGTCGAGCCCGGCAAGGGCGGCCTGCAGGTGGAGAAGGACGGCGAGTGGATCGACGCTCCGCCTTTGGACGGCGCGTTCGTGGTGAACATCGGCGAGTTGCTCGAGGTGGCGACGGATGGCTACCTCAAAGCCACTGTGCACCGGGTGATCTCCCCGCTGATCGGCACCGACCGTATCTCGATCCCGTTCTTCTACAGCCCGGCCCTGGATGCCACCATCCCGGTGCTGACCCTGCCCGAGGAGCTGCATGCCCCCGGCATCACCGTGGACCCGGAGAACCCCATCTTCGCGACCTACGGCGAGAACTCACTGAAGAGCCGCATGCGCGCACACCCTGACGTGGCGGCGATCCACCACTCCGACCTACTTAAGTAACACCCCGTCGTTGGTCGAGGTTGTCGAGACCCCGGGCGAATGTGCTCAGTGCAGCTCCTTCGCGAGCCAGTGCTCCGCATACGGTTCGGTGTTGAACGGGGCGACCTCCAGGTAACCGCAGCGGGCGTACAGCCGGCGCGCTTCGACCAGGTCGCTGCGCACGGTCAGCCTCAACCGGGTGAGCCTGGCGACTGTCGCGAGATCCTCCAGGTGTGCCAGCAGGCCGGCGCCGGCGCCGCTGCCCCGAGCGGCAGCGGCCACGTACACCCGGGTCAGTTCACCGATGCCGTCGCCGGCGAACCGCACGCCGCCGCACGCCACCGGCACGCCATCCAGCAGGCCGAGCACGAGCACACCGGTGTCGCCCTGCAGGTCGTCGCTGGGCTCATCCGCCATCGCCGCGTCGGTCTCGTCGGGCAGCGCTGCGCGGCCCCAATAGCGGCCGACGATGTCGTCGTAGTAGGCCCACAACATCGCCGCTGCGGCGGGCGCACCCGGGTCGGTCGTGACGAAGGTGAGCCCGGGCATGACGAAAAGCCTACTTGGCCCAAACCCGCGCACCGGCGCCGCTCACACAAAGAGGCGCCCCAGCCGGAGCTGGAGCGCCTCTTCGAACGAGCGGGACTTAGTCGTGGTCGCCGATCTCGGCGAGGCGGGTGGCCTCGTCCGCGGTGATGCACGAGTCGATGACGGCATCCAGGGCGCCGTTCATCACGGTGTCCAGGTTGTATGCCTTGTAGCCGGTGCGGTGATCCGCGATCCGGTTCTCGGGGAAGTTGTACGTGCGGATGCGCTCTGACCGGTCCATGGTGCGGATCTGTCCCTTGCGCACCAGCGAGGCGGCCTCGTCGATCTCTTCCTGCTGCCGGGCGAGAACGCGGGCGCGAAGCACTCGCATACCCGCTTCCTTGTTCTGCAGCTGGCTCTTCTCGTTCTGCATGGCCACCACGATCCCGGTGGGAAGGTGGGTGATCCGCACGGCGGAGTCCGTCGTGTTGACGGACTGGCCGCCGGGGCCGCTGGAACGGTAGACGTCGATCTTGAGGTCGTTCGGGTGCAGCTCGACCTCTTCGGGCTCATCCACCTCGGGGAAGACGAGAACGCCCGCCGCCGAGGTGTGGATGCGTCCCTGCGACTCGGTGGCCGGCACCCGCTGAACACGGTGCACACCACCCTCGTACTTGAGGTGCGCCCAGACGCCCTCCGCGGGGTCGGCCGAGTTGCCCTTGATGGCCAACTGGATGTCCTTGATGCCGCCGAGGTCGCTCGTGGTCTGCTCGATGATCTCGGTTTTCCAGCGCTTGGACTCCGCGTAGTGCAGGTACATGCGCAGGAGGTCGGCGGCGAACAGTGCGGACTCCGCACCGCCCTCCCCCATCTTGATCTCCATGATCACGTCGCGGGCATCGAGCGGGTCGCGCGGGATCAGCAGGCGGCGCAGCTTTTCGGCTGCGTCCTCCAGCTGGTCCACGAGCCCGGGGATCTCGTCGGCGAACGACTCATCCTCGTCGGCGAGTTCACGAGCGGCGTCGAGATTGTCGCCAATCTCTTTCCACTCGTTCCACGCGGCGATGATGCGGCTGAGCTCGGCGTAACGACGGTTGACCTTCTTGGAACGGGCGGGGTTCGCGTGCAACTCCGGGTCCGCCAACTGGGACTGCAGCTCGTCGTGCTCAGCCTGCAGAGTCAGGACAGACTCGAACATCAGTGATCCTTGTCTGACCCGTTCGGGGTCGGCATCGACTTCTGAACCTGCATCAGGAACTCGACGTTGGACGAGGTCTCCTTCAGCCGGCCCAGGATGACCTCGAGCGCCTGCTGCTGCTCGAGTCCGGCCAGCGCGCGGCGCAGCTTCCAGGTGATCTTGACCTCATCGGCGCTCATCAGCATTTCTTCGCGGCGGGTGCCGGATGCGTTGACGTCGACGGCCGGGAAGATGCGCTTGTCGGCCAGGTGGCGCGACAGGCGCAGCTCCATGTTGCCGGTGCCCTTGAACTCCTCGAAGATGACCTCGTCCATCTTGGACCCGGTCTCCACCAGCGCGGAGGCGAGGATGGTGAGCGAGCCACCGTTCTCGATGTTGCGGGCAGCCCCGAAGAAACGCTTGGGCGGGTACAGCGCGGATGCGTCGACACCACCGGAGAGGATGCGACCCGACGGCGGAGCCGTCAGGTTGTAGGCACGGCCGAGGCGCGTGATCGAGTCGAGCAGCACGACGACGTCGTGGCCCAGCTCCACCAGGCGCTTGGCACGCTCGATGGCGAGCTCGGCGACGGTGGTGTGGTCCTCGGCTGGACGGTCGAAGGTGGAGGCGATGACCTCACCCTTCACCGTGCGCTGCATGTCGGTGACCTCTTCGGGACGCTCGTCGACCAGGACGACCATGAGGTGGACCTCGGGGTTGTTCGTGGCGATGGCGTTGGCGATCTGCTGCATGACGATGGTCTTGCCGGCCTTGGGCGGCGCGACGATCAGGCCGCGCTGGCCCTTACCGATCGGGGCGACGAGGTCGATGATGCGCTGGGTCAGCTTGCCCGGCTCGGTCTCGAGGCGGAGGCGCTCCTGCGGGTAGAGCGGGGTGAGCTTCTGGAACTCGACGCGGGTGGCGGCTTCCTCGACGGTCAGACCGTTGATGGAGTCGACCTTGACGATCGCATTGTACTTCTGGCGGCCGCTCTGGTCGCCCTCGTGCGGCTGACGGATCGAGCCGACGACGGCGTCACCCTTGCGCAGGTTGTACTTCTTGACCTGGCCGAGCGAGACGTACACGTCGCTGGCGCCGGGCAGGTAGCCGGAAGTGCGCACGAACGCGTAGTTGTCGAGAACGTCGAGGATGCCCGCAACCGGGATGAGCACGTCATCGTCGGTCAGCTCGGGCTCGAAGTCGTCGTTGGTCGTGGCGCCGCGACGCTTGCGGTCACGGAAACGGCTGCGGTTGTTGCGGCCGTTCAGCTCGTCCTCTGGACCGGCGTTGCGGTCCAGGCCCTGACGTTCCTGCTGGGCGCGGTCGCTCTGCTGGCGGTCGCTCTGCTGGCGGTCGCCCTGCTGACGGTCGTTCTGGCGGTCGTTCTGACGGTCCTGCTGGCCCTGGCCGCGGTTGCCGCCCTGGCGCTGGTTCTGCTGACGGTCGTCGCCGCGGTCGTCGGCGGCCTGCGGGGCACGGTCGCCCTGGGCACGGTCGCCCTGGTTGCGGTCGCCCTGCGCGCGGTCGCCCTGGTTGCGGTCGCCGCCGCGGCTGCGGTTGCGGCTGCGGCCCTGACGGGGCTGCTCGGCCTGCTCGGACTGCTCGTCGGTCTGCTCGGTGGAGCTGGTGTCGGCCTGTTCGGTCGCCTCAACCTGCTCGGCCGGCTCGGCCTGTTCGGTCGGCGCTGCCTGCTCGGCACGGGCACCGCGCTGGTTGCGCTGGCGTCCGCCGCGCTCGTTGCGCTCGGCACGCACGACGCCCTCGGGGCGCTGGATGCGGGACTCGGTGCTCTCGGCGCTCACGGTCTCGGTGGAGTCGGTCTCTGCCGGTGCGGCGTCGATCGTCTCGACGGGGGCCTCGTAGCCGTCCTCGTCGTTCTGCGCGTCGATCATGGCGCGCGCGTCGAAGGCGTTGCGGGCGGTGGAGGCGTTGTTGTTGCGGTTGCCGCCGTTGCGGCCACCGTTGCGGTTCTCGTTGCGGTTGTCGTTGCGCGACTCGTTGCGGTTCTCGTTGCGCGAGTTGCCGCGACGGTTGCGGCCGTTGCCGGCCTGCTCTGTGGCCGGCTCGGCGACCACGGCGACGGCCTCGGCGACAGGGGCGGCGGCTTCGGCGGCGTTCGCCTTGGCGACGGCCTCGGAGATGGCGGCCTCGGTGATGGTGGCGGTGCTGGCGCGCTTGCGGGCCTGGCGAACCGGCTTCTCGACCACGGGGGCGTCGGCGACGAGGTTGTCGGAGGCTCCCTTGTCGGAGGCGCCGGCGTAGGTAGTGGGGGCCGTGGTCTTGCGGGTCTTCGCAGCCTCGGGAATGATCAGGCCGAGGCCCAGGTCGCCGTCGGCGTTGACGTGGGCGACAGCGGGTGCCGAGGTGGCGGTGCTGACACGACGGGAGACGCGCTTCTTCGGCGCGGCCTCGACGGCTGCGTCGGAGACGGCGGCGGCGGCGGCGGCCTCTACGGGCGCGACCTCTGCCGGTGCGTCGGTGACGGCAGCGGCGGGCGCGGCCGACTCGGTCGCGTGGGACTGGTTCGCGGTGATTGCGTCCACGAGCTCTCCTTTACGAAGTTTGGATGCGCCCTGAATACCCAGTTCGCCCGCCAGAGCCTGAAGCTCGGCGACGCGAAGGGTAGAGAGGCGTGAGATGTCCACGCCATCGGCGTGGAGGTTGACGTTGGTCACGAAGTCTTGTCCTTTCCCCTGGCTCTTACGAATTGGCCAGAGAAGATGTTGCAGCGCCTAGTGCGCTGCGGGTGATCCAGTCCCACACAGAGGCGGATTGGAGTGAACACACACAGCCACGCACGAATACGCGATAGCGGTGAGTTACAGGGAATACACCAGAGAACAGATCCGCGGTGGCGGTTTCTATCGGGTGCGCAACCACTCTAGCAGGTTCGCACCGCACTTCGCGCTCGGGCGACACGACCGTAAACCTGACCCGAGCCCCGCCCTGCTCGGGACGGGGCTCGGGTCAGAGCGTGCGACTGCTTCGACCTAGGCGTCGGTGCGGATGACCGTGGCGCCCTTGAAATCGACGGCCAGCATCAGCGTCTGCCAGGGCGTCTCGCTCGTCTGGGCCACCAGCTCGGCGGCCACCAGGCGCTGCCCGGGGTCGCTGGCCAGAACCAGGATCGACGGGCCGGCGCCGGAGACCACGGCCGCGAAGCCGTTCTCCCGCAGCAGGGTGATCAGGCGGTTGGTCTCGGGCATGGCCGCGGCGCGGTAGCTCTGGTGCAGCTTGTCCTCGGTGGCGGCGAGCAGCAACTCCGGGCTCTGGATGAGCGCGGCGATCAGCAGGGCGGACCTGGACAGGTTGAAGACGGCGTCGGCGTGCGGCACCGAGACCGGCTGCAGGCTGCGGGCCAGCGCCGTGGACATGGCGTGCACGGGCACGAAGACCATCGGCGAGACGCCGCGGTGCACCATCAGCTTCTTGTGCTTGGGACCCTCCGGGGTCATCCAGGCGATGGTCAGGCCGCCGAACAGGGCGGGCGCCACATTGTCGGGGTGCCCCTCCATCTCGGTGGCGAGCACGAGAAGCGCGTCGGAGTCGATGTCGACGATGCCCTCGAGCAGGCCCTTGGCGGCCATGATGCCCGAGACGATCGCGGCGCCGGACGACCCCATGCCGCGGCCGTGCGGGATCACGTTCTCGGCCACCAACTTCAACCCCGGCAGGGGAATGTCGTAGGCGGCGAAGGTGTGCGCGATGGCACGCACCACGAGGTTGGTCTCGTCGGTGGGCACCTCCCCGGCGCCGATGCCGTGCACCTCAACGAACACGCCGTGTTCGTCGGTCACTTCCACCTGCAGGTGGTCGTAGTGCGCGAGGGCGAGCCCCAGGGTGTCGAAGCCGGGGCCGAGGTTCGCGGTGGTGGCCGGAACCTTCACGACGACCGAACGGCCGGCGAGCGCGTTGCGTCCCACGACGGGGAGCGCCGTGGTCATTTCTGGCCCAGACCCAACAGCTCGGCGATGGCAGCGGTGTCCACGGGAACGATCGTGGGCTTCACGTCGCTGCCGTCCGCGGTGCGAAGTGCCCACTGCGGGTCCTTCAGGCCGTGGCCGGTGACGGTGAGCACCACGGTGGCGCCGGCGGGGATCTTGCCGGCGTCGGCGCGTTCGAGAAGGCCCGCGACGCTGATCGCGGAGGCCGGCTCCACGAAGATGCCCACCTCGGCGGAGAGGATGCGGTAGGCCTCGAGAATCTTCTCGTCGCTGATCGCGCCGAAGTAGCCGTCGCTCACCTCACGGGCGTTCAGGGCGAGGTCCCACGAGGCCGGGTTGCCGATGCGGATGGCGCTGGCGATGGTCTCGGGGTGCTCCACGCGGTGACCGAGCACGATCGGGGCGCTGCCCGCGGCCTGGAAGCCGAACATCCGCGGCAGTTTCGTGGTGGCGCCGCGCTCGAGCTCTTCGCTGTAGCCGCGGAAGTAGGCGGTGTAGTTGCCGGCGTTGCCGACCGGGACGATGTGGAAGTCCGGGGCGTCTTCGAGAACCTCGACGACCTCGAAGGCCGCGGTCTTCTGGCCCTCGATGCGGTCGGGGTTGACCGAGTTGACCAGGTGCACAGGGTAGTTCTTGGCGAGGTCGCGGGCGATGTCGAGGCAGTCGTCGAAGTTGCCCTGCACCTGCAGCAGCTGCGCGTTGTGCGCGATGGCCTGGCTGAGCTTGCCCATGGCGATCTTGCCCTCGGGCACCAGCACGACGGCCTTGATGCCGGCGTGGGTGGCGTAGGCGGCGGCGGATGCCGAGGTGTTGCCGGTGGAGGCGCAGATGACGGCCTTGGCGCCGTCTTCGACGGCCTTGGAGATGGCCATCGTCATGCCGCGGTCCTTGAACGACCCGGTGGGGTTCATGCCTTCGTACTTCACCCACACCTTGGCGCCGGTGCGCGCAGACAGCGCGGCGGCGGGGATCAGCGGGGTGCCGCCCTCGCCGAGGGTGATGATCGGGGTGGCGTCGCTGACGTTCAGCCGGTCGGCGTACTCGCGCAACACACCGCGCCACTGACGGGACTGGGTCAAGACCCTCTGGTGCTGACCGGTCTCTCGTTCGCTGGACATCAGACTCCTTCAACTCTCAAAACGGATGCGACATTGGTGACGACACTGTTGGCGGCAAGGTCGTTCACGGTCGCGGCAAGCGCAGCCTCCGTGGCCTCGTGCGTTCCAATGACTAGGGTAGCTGTGCCCGACACGGGCTCGTGACTGGCTGTTCCGGGTGTTTCAGGCGTCATCGACTGCTCGACCTGGGCGAGCGAGACGTTGTTTTTGCTGAACACTCCGGCGATCGTGGCGAGCACGCCGGGCTCGTCCGTCACCTCGAGGGTCACGGCGTAACGCGTGGTGACCTTGCCGATGTCGAGCACCGGCAGGTCGGCGTGGCTGGAGGCGGCGTAGCCGGGGCCGCCCATGACGTGGCGACGGGCAACGGAGACGAGGTCACCGAGCACGGCGGAGGCGGTCTGCACTCCCCCGGCGCCTGCGCCGTAGAACATCAGCGGACCGGCGGCCTCGGCCTCGACGAAGACGGCGTTGTTGGCGCCGTGCACAGAGGCGAGCGGGTGGCCGCGGTGCACCATCGCGGGGTACACGCGGGCGGAAACCCCATGTTCGCCGGTCACCGGGTCGGTGAGGCGTTCGCAGATGGCGAGCAGCTTCACGACGTAGCCGGCCTTCCTGGCCGACTCGATCTGCTGCGGAGTGATCTGAGTGATGCCCTCGCGGTAGACCTTGTCGAGGGGAACGTTGGTGTGGAAAGCGAGGCTGGCCAGCAGCGCGGCCTTCTGCGCGGCGTCGTAACCTTCGATGTCGGCGGTGGGGTCGGCTTCGGCGTAGCCGAGCTCGGTGGCGGTGGCGAGGGCCTCGTCGAGGGTGTCGCCGGCCACATCCATGCGGTCGAGGATGAAGTTGGTGGTGCCGTTGACGATGCCGAGGATGCGGTTGACGGTGTCGCCGGCGAGGCTGTCGCGCAGCGGACGAACGATGGGGATGGCCCCGGCCACGGCGGCCTCGTAGTTGAGCTGGGCGCCCACCTGGTCGGCGGCTTCGAAGAGTTCGGCGCCGTGCTGGGCGAGCAGCGCCTTGTTGGCGGTGACCACATCGGCGCCGGAGTTGATGGCCGTGAGGATGTAGCTGCGAGCGGGCTCGATGCCGCCCATCAGCTCGATCACGATGTCGGCGCCGAGGATCAGCGAGTCGGCGTCGGTGGTGAGCAGCTCACGGGGCAGGTCGACGGTGCGCGGGGCGTCGAGATCGCGCACCAGAATGCCGACGAGCTCGAGGCTCGCGCCCACCCGGTTGGCGAGCTCGTCGCTGTGCTCGAGCAGCAGGCGGGCCACCTGAGCACCGACCGAACCACCGCCGAGCAGGGCGACGCGCAGATTGCGGTATTCGATCATCGGGTTGTTTCCTTCACATCTTCGCTAGTCGTACTTGTCAAGCCCCCACCGCTGGTCGAGCTTGTCGAGACCCCGTTGGTCGAGCGTGTCGCCACGCCCACGTCCCGCGCCAGCAGATCGTCGATCGTCTCCCCACGAACGATGACCCTGGCTTCGCCGTCGACGACCGCTACAACAGCCGGCCGCCCCAAATAGTTGTAGTTGCTCGCCAACGACCAGCAGTACGCGCCGGTCGCGGGCACCATCACCAGGTCGCCAGGTGCCACGTCCCCGGGCAGGTAGTCGGCGTCCACGACGATGTCGCCGCTTTCGCAGTGCTTGCCGGCGATGCGCACCAGGGCGGGCTCGGCATCCGACACCCGGTCGGCCAGGCGCACCGAGAAGTCGGCGCCGTAGAGTGCGGGGCGGGCGTTGTCGCTCATGCCGCCGTCGACGCTCACGTAGAGCCGGGTGGCCTCGCCGACGCGCACAGGCTTGGTGGTGCCCACCTCGTAGAGGGTCACGCCCGCTCGTCCGATGATCACCCGGCCCGGTTCGATGGCGATCACGGGCAGCTGGATGCCGCGGCGGGCGCATTCGGCGGCGACGATGTCGGCCAGGCCCGCGGCCAGGTCGCCGATCGGGCTGGGGTCGTCTGCACTGGTGTAGGCGATGCCGAAGCCGCCGCCGAGGTTGAGCTCGGGCACCGGACCGTCGGCGAGCAGCTCGGCGTGCAGGCTGAGCAGGCGCGACGCCGACTCGGCGAAGCCGTCGACGCCGAAGATCTGCGAGCCGATATGGCAGTGCAGGCCGAGGAAGTTGAGGCTGCCCTCGGCGCGGATCGCGGCGACCAGGGCCGGGGCGTCTTCGAAGACCACACCGAACTTCTGGTCTTCGTGCGACGTGGCCAGGAATTCGTGGGTGTGCGCGTGCACGCCGCTGTTCACGCGCAGCCGCACGTTCTGCACGGTGCCGTGCCGGCGGGCGGCGTCGGCGACGCGCACGATCTCGATCGGGCTGTCGATGATGATCGTGCCGACGCCCACGCGGGTGGCGTCGTCGATCTCGGCGACCGACTTGTTGTTGCCGTGGAAGCCGATCCGGCCGGGCGTGACGCCGGCGGCTAGGGCCACGGCGAGTTCGCCGCCGCTGCAGACGTCGATGTTCAGGCCGGCGTCCACCATCCAGCGCGCGACCTCGGTAGAGAGGAAGGCTTTGGCGGCGTAATACAC
This sequence comes from Cryobacterium sp. W22_MBD10_FK3, assembly GCF_052113745.1. Lineage (NCBI taxonomy): Bacteria > Bacillati > Actinomycetota > Actinomycetes > Micrococcales > Microbacteriaceae > Cryobacterium > Cryobacterium sp. W22_MBD10_FK3. The sequence continues at coordinate 24,766 of NZ_JBGQOH010000007.1, read as the reverse complement.
CTTGACGGTGGTGCCGATGCGGGCGAACTCGGTGTCGAAGGCGGTGCGGAGCTCGGTGGCGCGGCCGCGGGCATCCGTTTCGTCGATCACATAGAGCGGGGTGCCGAACCGGGCCGCGAGATCGGGGGCGCTGACGCCGCCGATCGTGATGGCGCCGGAGTCGGTGCGGTGCGCAGATTGGGGCCAAAGGCCGTCGGCGAGCGTGTTGGCGTCAGCGGGGAAACTGAGCCACTCGGGGGCGAGTGGATTATGGGCCACGGGTGAAAACCTCACAGGAGTCAAGTGGGTGTCTCACGAAGTGGCGAGCGAACCCGGATTGGTCCCTGAAGCCAGCGAAGAGACGCGCCGAAAGGCGCGGGAATCTACCGGAATTCTAGCGACTGCGAGTTGCGCGCGCCGAATCAAGCGGTGGAACAGCTGCCCAGGGTGGTGAGCGACTGTTCGTTGAGCGTCAATGTGCTCGACTCCAGCGTAATGCGTGCGCGGTCCGGCGTGACATCCACGCCGGTCAGCGTGACGCCCTGCGGCAGGTATTTGGCCACGCAGACGCTCACGGGTTTCTCACCCAGGAGCAGCTGCAGCAGTCCGCTTGCATCGAGACTGCCCCCGAAGCCACTCAGCTCCGCCTCGGTGGGGGTCAGTACGAGCGAGTCGGCGCTCGTCGACGGAGTGGCCGTGGCCCGGTAGCCCACCTCAATGCCGAACACCGACGCCGTGCCGGCGTAGGTGACCTCGTTGGCGCCGAGCTTGAGCTCTGTGGCGCCCGCCTCGATCGGCCCGGCGGATGCGTCGTCGCCTTGCTCCTGGCTGGCCTGCAGCAGCGTGTTGAGCGCAGCCTCGTCCAGGTCGATGGTGCCGGAGACGTGTCCAATCGGCTGGGAGGTGTCCACCGGAACCTGGGCGGCGCGGATGCGCACCGACGCCGCGGCGCCGTCGACGGTGAGCTGGGGCGCTGTCAGTTCCACCTGCTCGAACGATCCGGTGAGGTACTGGGCGATCACGGAGAGGCCCCCGATCTTCACGGAAACGTCACCGGTCACGTTCGCCGGCAGGCGATTGGCGATCTCCGCCTCCGCCCGGCCCTGCGCGAAGCCGCGGAGGGCGCCATCCACGATGAAAAACGCACCAACCAGCGCCACGACAAGCACACCCGTGATGATCAGGCATCCTCCGCGGCGACGTCGGGACATGCCTACATCCGCTCGGGGGCGCTGACGCCGAGCAGGCCGAGGCCGTTGCGAATGACCTGGCCGGTGGCGTCGTTCAGCCACAGCCGGGTGCGGTGCAGGTCGGTGACCGGCTCCTCGCCCAGCGGGATGACGCGGCAGTTGTCGTACCAGCGGTGGTAGTAGCCGGCGACCTCTTCGATGTAGCGGGCGATGCGGTGCGGCTCGCGCAGCTCGGCGGCCTGGGCCACCACGCGCGGGTACTCCTGCAGCACGCCCAGCAACGCGGATTCGCTGTCGTGGGTGAGCAGTTCGGGAGCGAAGGCACTGCGGTCCACGCCGGAGTCCACGGCATTGCGGCCGACGGAGCAGGTGCGGGCATGGGCGTACTGCACGTAGAAGACCGGGTTCTCGTTGGTGCGCTTGCCGAGCAGGTCGAGGTCGATGTCCAGCTGCGAGTCGCTCGAGGAGCGCACCAGCGAGTAGCGGCCGGCGTCCACGCCCACGGCGTCGACGAGGTCGTCGAGGGTCACGATGGTGCCATTGCGCTTCGACATGCGCACGGGCTCGCCGCCCTTGAGCAGGTTGACCATCTGGCCGATCAGAATCTGCAGGTTGACGCCGGGCACGTCGCCGAACGCCTCCACCATGGCCATCATGCGGCCGATGTAGCCGTGGTGGTCGGCGCCGAGCATGATCAGGTTCTGGTCGAAGCCGCGCTCACGCTTGTTCAGGTAGTAGCCCAGGTCACCGGAGATGTACGCCGGTTCGCCGTTGGAGCGAATGATCACGCGGTCGCGGTCGTCGCCGAAGGTGGTGGTGCGCAGCCAGATGGCGCCATCCTCTTCGAAGATGTGGCCGAGTTCGCGCAGCCGGGCGATGGCGCGGTCGACGGCGCCGGACTCGTGCAGGGAGTCTTCGTGGAAGAAGACGTCGAAGTCCACGCCGAAGCCGTGCAGCTTCTCCTTGATCTCGGTGAACATGAGGTCGACGCCGATGGAGCGGAAGATCTCCTGCTGTTCGTCGCGGGGCAGAGCCTTGATGTCGCCGTCGTAGATCTCCACGACCTTGTCGGCGATGTCGCCGATGTACGCTCCGCCGTAGCCGTCTTCGGGAGTGGGCTCGCCGAGGTACGCGGCCAGCACGCTGCGGGCGAACCGGTCGATCTGCGAACCGTGGTCGTTGAAGTAGTACTCGCGCGTCACATCCGCGCCCTCGGCCTTGAGCACGCGGGCGAGGCTGTCGCCCACGGCAGCCCAGCGCACGCCACCCATGTGGATGGGGCCGGTGGGGTTGGCCGAGACGAACTCGAGGTTGATCTTGATGCCGTCGTACATGTGGCCGGTGCCGTAGACCGGGCCGGCGTTGACGATGGTCTGGGCCAGGGCGCCGGCGGCGGATGCCTCGAGGCGGATGTTGATGAAGCCGGGGCCGGCGATCTCCACGGAGGCGACCTCTGGCATGGCTTCCAGGCCCGCGGCGAGCTCGGCGGCGACGGCGCGAGGGTTGGTGCCCAGCGGCTTGGCGATCTTCATCGAGACGCTCGACGCCCAGTCGCCGTGGTCGCGGTTGCGCGGGCGCTCCAGCGACATATCGGCCACGGTCAGACCGAGGTCGGCGATCTCCGCACCCTCGCCACGTCGGCGCTCGACCATAGAGTTGACGAGGTCGAGCAGGGACTGAGAAAGTTCGGCAGGGGTCACGGCGGTCAAGCTTACCCGCCGTCCCAGTTGGTAAGGTCAACCCGTGACCCACTCCAGCTCGTCCTCGTTCCGCCGGCTGCGCACAGCGCTCGCCCTCACTGGCACCTCGCTCGCTCTGATCGCCCTGGCCGGCTGCGCCCCGACGAACGGCACGGAGCCCACCGCTTCGGCCACTCCCAGCAGCACCGCGACCACAGAGCCCACCGCCACCGCCACCGCGGAACCCACGGCGTCGGAGTCACCGGCGCCGAAGCCCGAGGGCGCCGACGTTGACAAGAAGTGTGACCAGGTGCTCACGGCAGATGACGTGTACGCCCTGAACCCCAATGTCGGTGTCGACCCGGACTACTCCGCGACGAGCGACACGGCCGTCACCGCGACAACCTATAACGGGATCTCCTGCGGCTGGCTCAACCAGTCCAGCGGCGAGGTCATCGAGGTATCGCTGGCCATGCCCAACGAGACACTCACCAATTCGCTCAAGGATGCTGCCCTGGCCGGTGGCGAGATCGTGCCCACCTACGGCGCCGCACCCGAGGTTGAGGGCTACTTCAGCGCCGGCACCGGCACCGCTCAGGTGTTCTCCGGCGGCTACTGGGTTGCGGTCGTGACGCCCGAGATGATCGAGCCCGGCGACGCCGAACGCATCATGAGCGCTGTTCTCGGCAACCTGTAGCGCTGGCCTCCGGGCTTGTTCGTCTGGTCGTGCTTGGCGCTCTTGTGGGCGGGTTGAAAAGCGGGCTGAAGAGCGGTTTTCTGGCTCGTCGCTCCTCCACGGGCGGGTCTGTTGACGACCTTTCCACAGTCGTCTTTTCGGGCCCTGGAGTGTCAGTGGTCGGTGGTTCACTGTCCTCATGGCCACCTCGGATGCCACACCCGAAGACACCGACCCGGCCGCGGATCCCACTGCGGCGGCGATCAGCGCGGTCATCGACCCGCTGATCGAAAACGAGAAGGTGATCGCCGCCGGCTACGCCGAACGCGTGCGTCTGTTGGCCGAGCTGGATCGGCTCGGCCAGGAGCCGCGCATCCTCGCCGGGCTCTGCGGCGACCCGGTCGAGAGCGGTCGGGACGACCCCGACACCCAGGCACACGGGCCGGCCTGGAACGACGAGGAACTCGCCCGCCGCTGCATGGCCGCCGAGGCCGCGGGTGCGTTGCGGTTGACGGCCAGCACCGCCGGCATCATGATCGTCGAGGCCACCCGCCTCACCCATCAGCTCCCCCGCTTCCACGCCGCCCTCGGCCGGGGCAGCATCACCTGGGGTCACGCGGTGAAGATGCTCGCGCTCACCGACGGGGTGCCCGACCACATCCTGCAGGCGTTCGAGCTGAAGGCGCTGCCCGCGGCCCAGAAACTCACCTCCACCCAGTTCGTCCGGGTCGCCGGCCGCATCCTCGAGCGGATGCACCCGGTGCCGCTGCAGGAACGGGCCGACGCCGGCTTCACCAAACGCCGGGTGCTGCTCACCCCCGACGCCGACGGCATGGCCTGGCTGAACGCCTATTTGAAGGCCGAGGATGCCCAGGCGATCTACGACCGGCTCAGCCAGGTCGCGAAGAACCTCGCCGACGACGGCGATGCCGCCCCGGCGCCCGGTGCCGAGGCGCCTGTGCCGGTGCGCACCAAGGACCAGCGTCGCGCCGACGCCTACCGCGACCTGCTCCTGGAGGGCGTGGGCCCGACCGGGCTCGGCCACGGCATCCGCGGCACCGTGCACATCACCGTTCCCGCGCTGACCCTGCTGGGCCGCAGCGACGAACCCGCCATCCTCGAGGGCTACGGCCCCATCGACCCCGAAACCGCCCGCCGCATCGCCGGCACCGCGACCAGCTGGACCCGCATCCTCACCCACCCCGAAACCGGCTGCCGGCTCTCCGTCGGCCGTGAGCAATACGCCCCGCCCGCCGACATGCGCCGCTACGTCGGGATCCGCGACCAAACCTGCCAGGGCATCGGCTGCAACCGGCGTGCCACCCTCAGCGAAATCGACCACACCCAACCCTGGAACACCGGCGGTCGAACCGACGTCGACAACCTCGTGCACCTCTGCAAACCCTGCCACCGCCTCAAACACCAAACCAGCTTCAGCACCAGCCAAGGCCCCGGCGGCGCCCTCACCTGGACCACCCCCGGCGGCAAGAAATACGGTTCATCCCCCGCCGACAACGAGCCCGCCAACAACGAGCCCGCCACCTACGAGCCCGTCGCATCCCCCGGCGCTGACGACCTCGTCGGCATCAACAGCCGCCCACCCGGCCCCACCAAGCCGGCAGTCTCGCCGACCACGCCGCCGGCACCACCGATGTCGCCCCCGGTCAAGCCGTCGCCTTTAGCGCAGCGACGCAGCAACGACGACCCTCCCCCGTTCTGACCGCTCCGCCCAGCCTTCTCCTCCAGCCGCCCCCTCCGGCCGTCCAAGTTCGACACCCCAGTTCGATACCCGGCCCATCAATCGGCGCAAAGGCGTCCGCCCAGGGATGCTAACCTAGAGGTTCCTGGGCCCCCATAGCTCAGGGGATAGAGCACTGCCCTCCGGAGGCAGGGGCGGCAGTTCGAATCTGCCTGGGGGCACACTTGTCACGTGACACGCTAGTTCGAACTTCTGCCACGTAGTGCTTAGCGGGCACCGTCGCCATCCGAGGTCTCGTCATCGGATTGATCTGGCATCAATCCCAGAGCCCGGGCCCGGCGGTAGAACGTGGCTCGGGACATCCCGAAGTCACGCGTGACCTGTGCCGTTGGTTCACCGGCTTCGATGAGTCGGTTGGCGTTACGGATTTGTCGGTTCGTGATTCTTCGCGGTCGGCCACCAAGGTTCTTGCCGGCCTTTCGGCGTCTATCGATCGAGTCGAGCACGCGCTCTCGCTTGATGTCTTGTTCCATCTGCCCGAGAGCAGCCAGGGTCGCGTACAGCATGGATCCCGTCGCTGTCGCTGTGTCGACATCGCCGCCGCCAAAATTGAGGATGCGAAGCTCAACACCGCGTTCGCTAAGCCTTTTGGCTAAGGCAAGAACGTTCTGCGTCGACTGCCCAAGCCGATCCAGCGTCGCGATCACGAGTGTGTCGCCAGGTTCAAGCGCGGTGAGTGCGGCATGAAGCTCAGGACGAGCTGCCCGCGCTCCAGAACTCCCCTGATCGATATATAGGTCGTCACGTCGCACACCCGCCGCCAAAAGTTCGGCCCTCTGCACGTCCGTGTCTTGCTGCCGAGTCGAAATCCGCGCGTAGCCAATCAGCTTGATCACAGCACTCCTTAGTCGTCTCATAACTAACGATGCGCACTGTAATTCACGTCGAGGGTTATGCGACGTAGTTATGACACTCGGCCCGTCGCGAGATTCACGTGTTTTCGTAGGAAGTCCAGATCACGGCGAGGAGTCGTCTCGAATCCCTAGGGTTTCGAGACACCGACTACCTGCTGCGACTAATCACATCGATACGCCACATAGCGATCGCTGATCCCCCCGCGGTGCCGAGAGGCGCAGCTGTCACAGCGTTGACGGCAACCGCGTCTTGATTCGGGTGCGGCCCGCTCCTAAATGAGCGCGTCTGGTCGTCGCCGGGCCGGCAGGATATCCGCCAGCCGATCCTCTCTCGGATTTAGTTGTCGTCGCGCTTGCTGAGCGCAGTTACTAGCCCACCGAGAACGAGAAACGCGCCTAGACCACCTATGACGAACGGCAGCACGAAGGACGGCGGCGAGGTCTCGAGCTTGCCGGCCTCGTCCAGCCATGTGCCGTACTCCGTGCCGTAGAAAGAAAGCACGACCAGTATGACTAGTCCGATTGCCGCGCTTACCAAACTCCAAATGCGACCCCACATACAGAACCCCCAAGTTTTGTTGCTCTCGATCCGAGAAGCCGGCTCGTTGCAATGGGAACAGTCTGCCCCAAGAACACCCCAGTTCGAACGGAAGCGGCTCGATGCGCAGACCTGGCCGCGAACGAACCGCGGGTATCGGGCACCATATGCCTGGACTTGTTCGCGGGCCTGTCCCGTAACCTGAGTGCCTCGCCCCCCCCATGGGATACAAGACGCTAACTAGCCCTCTGAGCCAGATGTGGGAACCGAGTCGATGCGCCAGAAAGCGATCACAGAACGCCGCCACAAAGCTCTAAGAGTCACCCACTCTGTGGCATACCAACGACGTGGCCACAAATGATCGTTTTTGGGCTCCCGCGTGCACGTCACGAATCAGACGGGATCTGATTCGGGCCGGGTGAGGCCAATCGAGAAGGAGGATCCCGCGGGCCGGAAATCGCCAGCTAGACGGATGAGATTGCGGTATGAGATCCACCCGAGGTCGCGCGTTTCAGTACGGTCGGTGGTCTCCACGAACAGCTCGAACAGCCGTTCGCCCTTGGTCGTGTGCAGCCAAGTTAGGACTTCTTCGATTGAGGTGACACCCGTAATCCGTGGCGGATCGTGTCGCGCAGGTTGTTCGATATCGTCGCCAGTCCAGAAGCAGACCCAGTAGACCGACGCCTCTTCCTGCTGCGCATCAAAAAAGGACTCATCCCATTCGGCTTTCACTTGATCTCCTGGTTGGAATCGACGGCTACGTACCCGAGAGTGGTGTGATCTCCGGCGGTCGCTCACCTACATCATCCAGCACGGTGTCTCCTAACCAAAGTGCCTCAAAACCCATGAGTTATGCGACCGCGTTGCGCCGTGGTTAGGTGCCGATTGGGACGACTTCAGTCGATTACGGCCGCCACAGCTTCGATCTCGACAAGCTGATCTGTGTAGCCGAGTACGGTGACCCCCATGAGCGTGCTCGGCACATCGTGTTGGCCGAACGCCTCCCTAACGACCGTCCACGCGTCGACAAGGTCTTTTTGCCTGGAGGATGCCACGAGGACACGGGTGTTCACGACGTCATCGAGTTGGGCTCCTGCCGCCTTCAGGGCGATACGGAGGTTCTCCATGGCCTTGCCGGCCTGCGCGACGTAGTCTCCGACTCCAACCACGCTGCCATCGAGCTCCAGCGGGCATGCCCCGGCCAAGAAGATGAGGCGCGCTCCGGGGGGAGCGGTTGCGGCGTAGGCATACTGTGCAACGTCGGAAAGGTCAGCTGAGCGAATAAGGGACACTGCTTGGGACATGCACTCAACCTATTTGAGGACTCGTCTCGTCGCCAGCAAAGAGGTGAACCCAGTAACAGTCGCGTCGGGTCGAAGCTCAAGGTCGGTGGTCCGCATTCGGCCGCAGCGAACTGGCTCTGGGCGACTGGGCCCCAGTTCACACCAGTACCGTAGCCTCGAATCGTGACTGAGGAGCAGCCTGTAAGTGAGAGTGACGGCCAGTACCGCCGCGTGGTCGACCCGGGGACGCAGGTTGAGATGCTCGTGCCCGCGGAAATCTCAGACGATCGCGCCGTCGACCATGCCCGGCGGGAGCAAGCAGGCGAGCTGCACCGGATCCGGTTCTTCCTGGACTGGGGCCATGACTATCCGTTATGGGAGAGCTTCACTGACAAGTACGCAATGGAGCCGGACGATTATGGCATCTCCTCTGAACTGGGCCGACGCCTTAACGAGTGGTCGCTTTTCTGGCAACGTCACTGTGACCCGTTTGACGGCTGGGACGAATCCAGGAATCGGACTCGATGGTTGGCGACGGGAGATGAGTTAGTGCGTCTGCTTGAGGTTGAGGTCTACGACATCGCGGTGGTTTTGCCCCAGTTCCACCCCCGCTGAAGAAATCGCGTGCTGGAGGCTCTGGTGCAACTGTTCGCCGTAGTGCGCTCGAGATCGCTATTTACGGAATCTAACACGAGCACACGAGACGCCTCACAAGCCATGAGATCAGAGGCGTTCAAAACCGCCTGAACAGTCGCTGATACACAGCAGCAGCAGCATCGATGGTTGACTGATCCCGTGATGGACGATGATTCCCCTCCTGCCCCGGTCTATCGACGAAGCAGCGCGCCGAGTCCTCGCCTAACAGCAGAGATGCGCGCGACTTTCATGGCGAGTTCTGCATGGGAGGAACGTGCAGAAGTCGCACTTCAGCCCGACCTCTCGCTTGAGCTGATCGCCCGGCTAGTCCTGGACGAGAATGAGGATGTCAGACATATGGTCTACAACATTCATCGAGAAATCCCGTCCGCTCTTCTCGAGGCCGCCCTCGCTAATCATCCTGAGGATGCCCACAGCATCGCATTCCAAGAGGAAGCGCCGCTGGCCGCCCTAAGAGTCAAGCCTTTCAACTTCGCAACTCGCGCCGACATCGAGCGGTACCTCCTGGCCACCGCAGCTGATCCGGACCTGGCTCACACATTCCGGTCAATACCGAAAACGCCGAGCAACGCCATGGTCACTTTGGAAGAGCTGATGACTTCAGTTCGTCCCTGAGCAGCCCCCTTGGCGTGTCTCGCAACCCAGCTGCCTCATATCCCATGGGATACGAGACCCAGGAAGTCGCCTGTTGGGTGACTAGTGCCACGTGACTTATCGCGCATCTGGACCTGTCTCGCATCTCTAGGGTTTCGAGACATTGCGACCACACGAGGTGCTCCACGCGGTGAAGCACCTCGATGTGGAACTTCAGCGGCGCAAGATACGCGAACCGATACACGAGGGTGAAGAAGCGCGCCGCGATCCTCTTGGTTTGCGTGCGCGTAGGCTCTTCGTGGTCAGCTGCGGCTACCCCGTAACAGCCTTGTAAACCGAGTCCGGGGTCGCCCCCGGCTTGCAGGCTGCGATCGCCGCTTTGAATGTGGGGAGATCGGCGTCCAACGGATCAATGGTGTACAGGACGCGGCCGTCCACAATATGCACATCACTTAGGCCGATCGCCTCCAGGCACTCGGCTTCACTCTTGAGGTCTTCATCTGACGGCCCCGTGGCGCAGCCGGCTAGGGAAAGGGCGGCCATGAGAATCCCAATCATCAGTGCGCGCTTGGCTTTCATTTGCGGACTTCTCCAGACCTGCCGTGAGCGGGGACGCGGCCCTAGCGAACGCGGCTAGTGGCTCAGGTCTGATCACGAGGATAGACATACTCCACCGCTCAGGGGCGTCCGGGTGCCTCATCTCAGAATCATTCACGTTCTGTTCATGTCGAGATCGAGCTCAGAGTGTCGCCTGCCTTCGCGAATGCTGGCAGAGACCGATTCGTCTCATAAGCCAGGTGCCTCTTATCCCATGCGACACGAGACTTAGTTACCTGGCATTGCGTGGACCACGACAACCAATTGCTGTGATTGCTATCGCACTGGTTGGCACGTACAGCTGGCCGGAATCGGCGCGATAACGTACCCACCCCAGTCAGTCCAGGCCCGCTCCAAATTTGTTCTTGTACCGCCACCAAGAGGAGAGTCAGAGGGTGGCGACGGCGGACGCGAGCACTCCCGTGTCGTAGATGACGCGGTGACCGTCGCTCAAAACACGCCGCGTGCCTGCGTCGAGAGGCACAGCAGCCCAGCTGATCGGTGCGATGCCCAGTTCGACCTGAAGCCCCGACCGCAATCGCATCCTTCTCTCTCGGACGGGACCCCAGTTCATTGCCCGAACCAACTGAGCACCCGGGCGTAAGATCTCGAACCACCCGGAGTCGGCGAGCCGATCCGGCTCGTCGGTCAGGACCGTCAGATCGACGTCGCTACCCATGCGCTCCGCATGGCGCGCGTATGAACCGACCAGCACTACGGCCTGCACATCGTCGCGCTCCGTAGCCCACGCCCTGACAACGGCGATAACGGCACGAACAGCCCTCTGTCGCCCTTTCAATCTCACGGTCACGTGCTCGATTATTGCGCGTTCCCGCCCTCGGCCAGCTCAGTTACCCCTGGTGTGTACCGTTCACGGCTGCACGAGGCCGGCCCTGGTCGCCTGTGAACTGTCTCGTAACCTGAGCGCCTCGTATCCCATGGGATATGAGACCTAAGGGATCACCTGCCACACGACCAGCGGCTACCTGATTTGTCTCGCATCCTCACCTGTCTCGCATCGGTAGGGTTTCGAGACAACTGGCGACGCGCTCGAACCCGTTCCGTCATCGTGCGGCGCTGGCTTTGCTAGGTTCGGTGGGAGGCGGATTTGCGACTGATTGGTCTTGGCTCCTCGGCCGATGTGGGAATGTTGGCGAATGGGGGATTTCAAATCGGCCAGCCAACTTTTCGGGGCTAGTGCGGAGCTTGACCAATGAGTGCGCGAAACTCGATTGGGTCGATGATGGCGGCCACATTCGTCTCCCGGGCGCTGGGTTTCTTAAAGGCAACCCTGCTCATCGCTGCGATTGGCGGGACGAGCAAGGCTGTCGGTGGGCAAGCCTTCGAAATCGCAAACTCAGCACCTACCTACCTCTTCGCTCTAATCGCGGGCGGCGTCTTGGGCGCAGTACTGGTTCCCCAGATCGTTCGGAACCTACACGACGGCCCGGCTGGTCGAGAAAACACGGACCGACTCCTCACGATCGTCCTAATTGGCGGGGCCGTGGCGACAATCATCCTCACCCTGTGCGCTCCGGGAATTGTCTGGATCTACGCAAGTCCCTGGTCCGCGCAGTGGCGGGAACTCGCAACGTCAATGGCGTACTGGTGCCTGCCGCAGATCTTTTTCCTAATCGCGTTCGCCGTTCTGTCCCAGGTCCTGAACGCGCGAGGTGTGTTCGGCGCACCAGCGTGGGCCCCCGCGATATCCAACCTGCTGGGGATCAGCGGGATCATGGTTTTTCTGTTCTTTCTGCCGACCGGACTCGGCCCTGTGGACTCATGGAGTCCCCTGATGATCACCGTGCTCTGCGGCTCGGCGACTCTGGCCATCGCGATCCAAGCCCTGCTACTCCTCATCCCGCTGCGGAAAATTGGGTTTCGGATCCGTTTTCGCGGGGGCTTTGGTGGCCTCGGGCGTATGTCCGCGCTGGCGGGCTGGACCCTTCTCGGAGTCATCGCAGGCCAGGCCTCGTACCTGATCACGTCGAACGTCGCCAGTAACGCTGGGAATATCCTCCACCAGTTGCACGTCGACGGACCCAGCCTAAATTCACTTTCGATGGCGTACCTGCTGATGCTCCTGCCCCATGGCATCGTCACCGTGTCGCTGACGACAGCCCTCTACACGCGGATGAGCGGAGCCGCCGCACGAAATAACCTCGCCGAGATCGATGCGCTCTCCACCTTGGCCAGCAAACCAGTCGCTTTTGTCGCAATCGCCGCCACGTCAGCCTTCGTCGTGCTGGGCCCGCTGATCACTGAGGTACTCCTGGGGAATCCGATCATTGGGCACGTGCTCCAGGTTCTGGCAATCGGGCTCGTTGGGTTCAGCCAGGCCTACGTACTCAACCGCACATCGTTCGCGCTCCAGGACGCGCGCGGCCCCTTCGCCACCCAACTCGTCATAGCCGGGCTATCCGCCGTCGGCGCCGCATCAGCACTCCTCCTTCCACCTGACCTCACCGTGATCGGCATTGCAGCCGGAATCTCTATCGCGAACTTCGCCGGCTGGCTTACGGCACACCTGTCACTACAGCGAACGCTCCGAGACCGCGGTTACGTCCCCGCTGGTCAACGCTCCCTCGCGCTCACCTACTCGCGACTTCTCGTCGCGGCCATAGCCAGTGCCGCAGCCGGGCTATCACTGATTACCCACACCGGCATCCCGACAGGTTTCGTCAACCAGGCCGCTCTTCTGGTAGCCGCTGGTTTAAGCATTCTGGCAGTCTTCATCTCGGTGAGCTGGATACTCGGCGACCGAACACTGAACGACCTACGCCGAAGGTAGCGGCCGTGGCGTAGATCGTAAAACGCACAAACTACGCGAACAAGTTCCTCTTTCGGGGAACATCACGACGGTGGGGACCCAACTCCTGTGTCATAACCTCCGAGTGTCGAAACCCATGGGATTCGAGACGCGGGAACTCACTTTTCAAACGATGAGCGGCAGTTGATTTGTCTCGCATCCAGACCTGTCTCGTATCGGTAGGGTTTCGAGACACCTCGGAAGCAGCATTCCGTTTCGATCGTGCCGCCGGGATTTCGCATTTGGGTGGGACGGTATCCGCCGCCCTAGTTTCCCTGAATTAGGTCGACGAGGTCTTGGGCGCTCTCGTCTGGCCCTAGAGCGATTTGCACCTCATCGCCTTTCATCGCTTCCATAACGCGGACCGCGGTTTGCACCTCGCCACCGACCTTGATGAGTAGGCGCGCCGAGTCCCCAGCCCCGGCGGCCTCTTCCGTGAGCTCCTGCCACGCCTTTGCGCCGTCCTCGGTGAAAGTCACGTCAACCGCGCTCTGCCCGCCCTCGGCAACACTGGAACTCTTAACGCCGGCTTCTCGGAATGTGGAGGGAAGCAGAACACTGTCGCCGTCGACCACCACGCACTGAGAGTCCGACCCAGCAATGCATGTGTCCGAGACCGCCATATCGATAGTTCCCCCTGTCCCCGACGATGTCTCGTCAGCACCAGCGGAAGACGAGCAGGCGCTAAGCGCGAGCAGCATGAATGCGGCCAAGGTGAGCCTTGTAGTCCGGAAAGACATGATCGTCCGTTCTCTAAGTGGGTTTCAACGGCCGACTTAGCCCCCACTGCGACCGTAGGGCGCAGCGGAGCTAAGCGCCAGCATCTCCTAGTTCCCGCTGGCTCGCGCGCCGCCCCACTTCGGGCAGCCGATAATCTCGGGCCACATCAACCACAGCTGCGACTATTCGAGCTGGTATCGACACCTCAGAACGGCTTCCTCGCGTCTCGTAGCTCACGTGTCTTGTTACCCATGGGTTTCGAGACGGTGGAGGAGCGCCCGGGAGGGATCGCTCGATGAAGAGAACGCTGACGACTAGCGTGTGACCATGAGTGAGTATCGACGCCCCACGATCCCAGTGGGGATCTATCGCGACGAGCAGGGCGTCCCTATCGATTACGGCAATCGATGGGGAGGGGAGTCCCCACCCGAAGACGCCTATTCGCGATTGAGTAATCTGGAACGCTTCGCGCCACTTCACGACGTCGCCCTCGCACTCGTCGAGTGGTTGCGGAGCACTTTCGACGTTGATGTCGAGAGATCATCGAGCGCCGCTGCCGACCTTCTTCTCCAGCCGCGAGATGTTGTTCAAGCAGTAAGGATCGTGCCACGGGAGCATGCAGCGGCCCCGCTCACCTTTGTCCTCTCGCGGTTTCCTGGTGTATTTCTCCACGCGGGTTCCCTACACGATTTCCATTTCCCCGCGTGCGGCTGCGACGCTTGTGACGACAACGTCACGGAACTGATAGATCAGCTCGAATGGACCGTGCGTACCGTGGTGTCCGGGGGCTACTCAGAGACCTTCGCGCCGGGGTCGGGCGATTGGATCGAATATCGGCTCGATGATTTGGGCGGTGGGATGCAAGCCGGGCGCACAAGCACCCAGGAGCTACCCACCGAGCGGGTGGTGGCTGCACGAACTGCAATACCGGCTTCGGGCCAGTGGAACTCCTGGCCATTGCGCTCCCAACACGATGCCAACGCCGTCCCCTGACGCTCGTAACCAAGGTGCCTCGGTCACACCGAATCTCAGCCCCGAAATCAACTTCCTCGACGAGTTCTCGATATGGCACACGTCGTGTGTCTATCGCCCCAGTTCAGATCGACTGTCTCGTAACCTCCCTGTCTACAAACCCATTGGTTGTGAGACTCTACAGGCGGCGATGAAGAGTGAACCGGCGGTCAGCAGGCAGTTCCTTCCCGCGCATGGTGACCACGGCGGTACCCAAGTCGGCGATGGCTACGAAACCTGGCGGCTGCTGGTGCCGAACTCGAAGAGCGAAGCCGACTCCATCGACAACGATCTGAGTGAACTCCCACTCCGACCAGTCCACGACACTGGCCTCCTCGGCAATCTCTTCCATTCGGATGGCCAGCGAGTCTCGCGAGTAGGTCTGGTCAAGCATGACAAGAAGGGCTTCTCTAACGGCCAGCTCCGCCATAGTTCGTGCGTCATCGACGACCCCTGTGACCTGCCCCGCGTCGTTCATCCGCTGACCGGTGCGCTCCATAGTGCGAATGATGAAAGCAGACGGCTCAACGTCCGCTCCGACACGTATTGAGATGTCCGTGCCGGGCGTCGAACCCGCGTCCCAAGCTATCGGGACGGATGGATCGGTGGGGCTCAAGAGAATCATTTCTGGCCGCCTTCGTCGGTGATGTGCTTCCCAACACGTCGAGTGTCAGTGGCTCAGGATTCACCTGAACGTGCGTCGGTCGCAAGCCCCTCGACCCCGTAACTCTCGAAGTGAGGTGTCTCGAAACCCAAGTGCCTCGTATCCCATGCCATATGAGACTGGTGATACCTCCTTGAGCCGCCCGAACGTGGCTCGTTGACCGCTCGCTCGCCTCTTCCGAGCACCAGCACCATTGACCGCATGGGCAGTGCCATCTAGAGTTCAGCCAGGTTGTGACGTAGCAGCCGACTCTTGGGGGGACTCATGTACACAAGCGCCGCGAACATGTCTCAGTCAGCTTCTGTTGCGCTTGCTGTCGCAGCGATGTTGATGCTGTCGCTCGCAGGATGTTCAGCCTCCCCAGCGTCGGGAGATAACGCACCTGTCGTGCTTGACAACCTGCCGGAAGTTGTGGCGTCGGATCAGCAGCTGGATGAGTTGGTAGGCGGCGTGTCGGAAGAGGAGTACACGGCGGCCTTCGACCGCTTCGAGGCGTGCATGGTGAAAGCCGAGCAGCCGCTGGTGGGTGTTGAGAAGGATGCGGACATCATTACGTTCTCAATGTCGAGTGCTGCCTATGATTCCGGCGACTATGACCGGTGTTACTTTGGCGAGTTCCAACGCGTCGATGAGCGATGGCAGTTCCAGAACAAAGACAGCTCAACCGCCACCATCATTTATCAGGCCTGCCTAACCGCGGCCGGAGTGCCACCGAAAGAGTCGTCCGAACAGGTCTGGGCGCAAATGATTGAGGCTGGGATCGACCCGGAAAAATGCGCGCTAGAAAACGGTCCCGAAGGCTGATCGACGTCGGCGACTGAGCATGCGCAAGGTGTCTCGAAACCAGAGCGTCTTGTATCCCATGGGATACGAGACACTTGAGATCTTTCGTTCACGCGGCGCGTGGCAGGTGACTTGTCTCGTATCTGGACCTGTCTCGCATCCGTAGGGATACGAGACACCGGAGGGACGTGCACGACCTTGTGCGTGTGACCCAGGGTCATCGGGCTCGATGCCAAGACATTCAAACCGCTGCCGCCGCTACCCGACGATGTTGGAGCCACCAGTTTTGGGTGAGTGCCCGTCTGAAAGGCTCGCTTGTGGGCGTCCCAGCGGAACCCACTCGGTACGCTGAGCCGGTGTACTTCATTGCTTGGCTCAATCGCTTCAATGCCGCTCACGCTTGGAGCCATAACGACTTCTACGGCCCGTGGGTTGTCCGCCAGGTGAGGTCGAGTGGAGCTCAAAAAGTTCTTGACGTAGGGTGCGGAACCGGAAACCTTGTAGCTCGTCTGATTCCGTGGGCAGGGACGATCACGGGTTTGGAACCCCACGAAGCAACCGCGAGAATCGCGGCCGAACGATTCGCGGACAATGAGGCCGTCGAGATCCGACCGGAGTCCTTCGAGCTGAGAGACCGAGGCGACAAATTCGGGGCCATCACGCTCGTCGCAGTGCTGCACCATCTACCGCTTCAAGAAACGATGAAAGATCTCGCTTCGGCTCTTGACCCCGGTGGACGTCTCGTGATCGTGGGGTGTTATCGCGAGTCAACGCGAGCTGATCGCCTGGTCTCGTTCGGAGCGCTCTTGTCGAATCCGATGATGGGTCTGATAAAGCACCCTCGACGCGCACGTGACGCTCCGGAGGGCATGACCGCTCCTACCGCACCAGCACGCGAATCGCTCTCAGAGATAGCTGCTGAGGCTGCACGTTTCCTACCCGGAGCACGAATTCGTCGACGGCTCTTTTGGCGGTATTCATTGGTCTACGACGCGTCCCGCTGATGGCTCTTTTGGCCGGGAGCCCGGTACACCAGGTGCCGAGCATCTCGCACGGTGCAATCTGCTTCGCGCAGGTGGGTGTCTCGTTACCTCATGGTGTCGAAACCCATGGGATACGAGACGTGGGAGATCTCTCCTATCCACTAAACGAGCGGCAGCTGACTTGTCTCGCAACCTGACCTGTCTCGCATCGGTAGGGATACGAGACACCGAAGCCTTGGCTGACGGTGCTTGATGAGTAGGCGCGGAAGCTTAGGTCTGAGTGTCGGCCGGTGCTGACGTCACGGTTCAGCTCCGAGGCGCTCAGTCCCGCTCCGTCGTCGCGCCAAAGGTGCAGATTCTGGGAGGAGGCCCAGGGTGCGGCCAACTCAACTCAGGCAGGAGCGATTCTGTATGCGGCCAACTGGAGGCAGGAGCTCGGTTATCTCTCGGGGGGGGTCCTCTGAGCGCGCGCCGCCGCTCGCTCGTCAGCATGCCGGGGCGCAACTCTCCTACTGACGACATAATTGGGTCCATGAGTAAGGTTTCGGCGATTGCCGCCACGGTCAGGACGCTTGCTGGCGTCGCCGGTCTCGGCCTGGGATACTTCGTGACAACAGGTCTGCTAGCAACGCTCCAGCTGGAAGTCACGGCCGAGACCTGGGAGTCCTTGCTGGCGACGGGCTCATTTGGGACCATTGCGGCTCTATTCGTCTCAGTGCTCTCTGTCGGTCTGGGCGTTCTTTTTGCTTGTATCGCGGAGACGATTCATGGTCACCTCTTCAGGCGGAATATTCGCTGCACAGGGGATGCGGCAGCCCAGACTTCCCTCAAACTGTAGGCAGCACTCCAAATACGTCTTGTTGAAACCTCGAGTGGCTGCTGCACACGACATCACATGTCGAGAGCGGTGCATTGCCTGCTCAAGCGACCTGCGGCAGGTGACTTGTCTCCTAACTGGACCTGTTTCGCATCTCTAAGGTTTCGAGACACCGCGCGGAACCGAGCGGGTTCCGACCGTTGAAAGTCGGAGACGGGACTCCACCAGGTTGAAGGCTAAACGAGATCTCACGAAACGCCAGCCGAGAAACTGGAATACTTGAGCGCTTAGGCAGCTAAGACCCACTGGATGCAAATGATGTACGGACTGTGGAGGTGAACTAGTGGAGGCGGACCCGTATTACGGTCCTTTCGACAACACCTATTTCTACATCATCGCCTTTGTAACGCTAGCCATCATCCCTGTCATGATCATCTGGTGGCTCATCGCTCTACTCGTGAACAGGCGGCGGAGAAAGGTCGGAGCCCCAACAGGCGGGAGCCGCTGGCACTTCCTCCGGTACGGCCCGACAGCACCACTCATCTGCGCCATAGTCACCTTGTGCGGGTTGCCTTTCTGGTCTATACGCCCTGACAGAGAAATGCTCAGTCCGTCCATCAGGTTCTGTCTGATGATCATGGGGATAGCAGGACTCGTTGCACTTGTAATAAGCGCCGTTCTGTCGGAATTCTCAAACGCCCCACCACGATCAAAGTCCACCGCCAAGTAGCACCAAAAGATGCGCTCCCCACCGCCACTTGCCGCAAATCGTCCCTTTGAAGCCTCCCAAAGCGCGCTCTGAGACAAGTCGCTAAAGGGGTCAGCCGCCGTAGGCGGCCATGATCACAATCCCGGAGCCGTTGTCGCCGCAGACGTCCCCGACGATCGTGCCCGCCGCATCCATCTCGGTCGGTGAGTGCTGCTCGTGAAAGTAGCCGGGCACGACGACGGGCGAGGACATCCCCTCCACCAGCGCGGGCAGCTGCAGGGCGATGAGCCCGGTGGCCGTGTCCTGCAGCTCAGTGATGATGCCCGCAGCCTCATCCATCTGCACGCGCCACTCCTCGGCGCTCACGTCGCCCTGTAGGTAACCCTGGTCGGCGTTGAGATAGACACTCATGTACTCCGACAGCTGCGTGCACGCGTCGGTGATGAGCGGATCGGGGCTGAAGACGTCAGTGGTGAACTCGCCAGTCAACGCGAAATGCGAGTCGGCCGGCACGGAGATGTACAGCTGCATCAGCGCGGATTCGGGCGCCGGAAACAGGTAGGTACGCGTGCCCTGG
Source organism: Cryobacterium sp. W22_MBD10_FK3 (assembly GCF_052113745.1). Taxonomy (NCBI): domain Bacteria; kingdom Bacillati; phylum Actinomycetota; class Actinomycetes; order Micrococcales; family Microbacteriaceae; genus Cryobacterium; species Cryobacterium sp. W22_MBD10_FK3. Next base: position 5,887 of record NZ_JBGQOH010000007.1, on the reverse strand, counting down.
CAGCCGCCGCGGCGGTCACTCTGCTTGGCACCGCTGAAAGAGAGGCTGAAATTGCCGCGCACGCAGACGAAGCTCACCCGGAACGACGCTGCGCCCTCTGGCACGTCGATCATCTTCTCGACAGGACCGGTGCCGTTGAGCTCAACGGCGGGCCAGTCCGCCGAGTTCACGCTCTCGGCGCTCTCGGTCCCACCGGCATCCGGCGGCGAGGCGGTGCACGCCGTCAGCGCGAGGGCCACCCCGAGCAGGCAGGCCACTGATCTGACCAGGGCTGATTTCGAACGACGCATGATCCCCCCATATCCGGCGCCCGACACGGCACCCCGCACGACCCCCGTGCACGCCCGACTCTACCGACTACGCGGGGCGTAGGCACGCCCCTGCCTGTCTGTGTGTCGGGAACGTTGGCTTGATCCGCAGGCCAGATGTCTCGAAACCCAAGCGCCTCGAAACCCATGCGATACGAGACGGATTAGTCGTAGTCCAATCCCAGCAGGGAACCGCCGTTTAGTACGCGTTTGACGACTTCCATCGATAAGGAGATCTGGTCCGCGATTTCATCGCTAGTCATTCCGATCTCTGCGCAGTCTCGGAGCACGGCCTCCACTCGCTTTGCTGCCGTGTCCAGCGGACTCAATTGGTCCTGCAATTGGATGAGCGCCGCTCGAGCGTCGTCCAGTCGTGAATCTCTCATGGGCTGACGAACGGGACGACTCAGGTCAATGATCCAGTCCGGGGCTTTGGAGGCTTCGTTGATTCCGCTCATGGCGTCGATCGTACTCAGGCTGTGGGCTTGAGTTGGGCGCTCCTCGGGGCCGCTGCAACTGGCGACCGCAGACTTTCTATTAACCCAACGGCCTCATAACCCATGGGTTTCGAGACGGCGGAGGAGCGCCCGGGAGGGATCGCTCTATGATGAGAACGCTGACGACTAGCGTGTGACCATGAGTGAGTATCGACGCCCCACGATCCCAGTGGGGATCTATCGCGACGAGCAGGGCGTCCCAATCGATTACGGCAATCGATGGGGAGGGGAGTCCCCACCCGAAGACGCCTATTCGCGATTGAGTAATCTGGAACGCTTCGCGCCACTTCACGACGTCGCCCTCGCACTCGTCGAGTGGTTGCGGAGCACTTTCGACGTTGACGTCGAGAGATCATCGAGCGCCGCTGCCGACCTTCTTCTCCAGCCGCGAGATGTTGTTCAAGCAGTAAGGATCGTGCCACGGGAGCATGCAGCGGCCCCGCTCACCTTTGTCCTCTCGCGGTTTCCTGGTGTATTTCTCCACGCGGGTTCCCTACACGATTTCCATTTCCCCGCGTGCGGCTGCGACGCTTGTGACGACAACGTCACGGAACTGATAGATCAGCTCGAATGGACCGTGCGTACCGTGGTGTCCGGGGGCTACTCAGAGAGCTTCGCGCCTGGGTCGGGCGATTGGATCGAATATCGGCTCGATGATTTGGGCGGTGGGATGCAAGCCGGGCGCACAAGCACCCAGGAGCTACCCACCGAGCGGGTGGTGGCTGCGCGAACTGCAATACCGGCTTCGGGCCAGTGGAACTCCTGGCCATTGCGCTCCCAACACGATGCCAACGCCGTCCCCTGACGCTCGTAACCAAGGTGCCTCGGTCACACCGAATCTCAGCCCCGAAATCAACTTCCTCGACGAGTTCTCGATATGGCACACGTCGTGTGTCTACCGCCCCAGTTCAGATCGACTGTCTCGTAACCTCCCTGTCTACAAACCCATGGGATATGGGACTACACCGCACAACCCTCGGGCAGAGCGCTGAGCTGGGTTGAGGGAGCATTCTTGCCCTCAAATTTAGGTGCTCAATTCGGTCAATAAATATCATTGATCTGCCCTTTATGTGAGTCTGGAGGCGACAGGTTCGCCAAATACCGATGAATGGAACTCCTATGACTGCCGGTGCTCTCATGATTGTGCTCATCTCTGGAGGTGGTCTGGGGCTCGCTCTCGTGATTCTGGCGGCTTTCTATTTTTTGTCCTCGCGGCGGCGGCTCAGCCCATCAGCTGCTCGGGATCTTCAATCCTCCGACCCGGAACTGGCTCGAGCCATGTCGGACCTGCGAGCCGACATCGAGCGTGGCCAGCGAGGGTTATGAAGTCTCGCCCCGACTGTATGAGCCGATGCCGCCAAGGTCCCTCATAACCTGAGTGCTTCATAACCCAGGGAATACAAGACGCTGGCCAAACGCTCTGAGCCACCGTGGGCGCTCAGGTCGGTGTGCCAGATGGCGATACAGAACGCCGCCACAATGCGCTTCGAGTCGCATGATTTAGCGGCGCGATCTGACGTCGAGCTGGCATGTACCCCCTCTCCACGTACTGCGTTGGAAGGGGACCAAAAGGTGCATGGTCGGTGAGACCCGCTTCTGGTGTCACCTGAAATGGGTGCGTTCCGGAGGACACGCCGGCTATGGCGCGCTGGGAGGATAGGGACGCGCAGTGAGTTCGGTCGTTGCAGCAACGGCAGGCTACGAGCGGGGCAGCTCCTGATCTACACGGACGGGGGACTCTTTGCTCAGATCTGGACGCTGCAGTACGGGACAGTCGTCATCGACTGTCCCAGACCTGTCCCGTGCGTTGAAAGGATTCGCCCTATGCTCATGACCTGGACTGGCCGCATCGCTCTAACCGCGCTGCTGATGCTGCCCACTTTCGCGCTCGTAGGATGCGCCGATGGGGCCGCCGAGGCTCCGGAGCCCACTGTGGCCAGCGCACCCGCGTCGAGCTTGACCCCGACTGCAACCCCCCACGCCGGAGCGGCGGAACCTGTGTGGCCAAACGACCGGTGTCAGGACGAACAGCTCGCCGCTGAGCTTGTGGAGCGTCCCGACCTTTCTACAGCGACCCGGGAGGGCCTCGCGATCGTGCTCACGAACGTGTCGGAGCGATCCTGCACGTATTCCGGAAGCCCCGGTGTGCTGTTGCTCGGCGCCGACGGCACCCATCTCGCCAGCCGTGACGACAAGATATTGGGCCCCATCGAGCCGGAGGCCGGGGCGCTCGCCCCGGGCGAGTCGGCACAGGCAGAAGCGCTCCTCACGTACGTCGCAACGTACGACTGCACACCGGCGACCGTGACGACAATCCAGGTGCTCGTCACATCGGACGGTGCTGGCCCGGGCATTGACGCGCCAGCGGATCTGCAGGTCTGCGGCGACGCTTGGACCGACTTCACGGTCGGGTCACTCGTTCCTGTATCCTGACTCCGCCGGATGCCGCGCTGCGCTCGGCAGGCCGTAGTCCTGTTGAGACTGCACATCTGAAGCACTGTCTCGTTACTCACGTGTTTCATATCCCATTAGTTTTGAGACTGGGGCCGCCTCCTGGGTTCATCTAGTACGGCATCCGCAGGGACGTTGTGCGCGGCTTCGCTGCGTCTGAACGCGCTGCCGTCGAATGCCAGCATGGGTTTTCCACGGGGCAGGACCGCGAGGCCTCATCACCCAGATACCCGATGGCTAGGATTCAACCGTGACCGTCGAAGAACAGAAGGTAACCCAAGGAGAGGCACGCGCCGCCATCGGCGGCTACGGGGTCGGCTTGTCCGTCCTCATCGCGTCTTTCATCGTCTCCTGCTTCGACCTTCCGGAGACCAACTACGCCAGCGGTTCAGCTCTCATCCTTCTGCTGGCTGGCGCCGGCGTTGCATTCGTCTCATCATTCTTCGTCTGGACGACAGATATCGGGCAGACTGCACGCTTCGTGGCGGGCGCGCTGTCTGCCGCCGGCGGTGCACTCGGTCTTGCTATTTGGCCTTTCGCCCTCACCGCTTTCATGCTCCCAAGTGGCGAGGAATGGCGCTCGGTTTGCTGGTCCGCACTTGTCGATGCCGACGGCGGGGTGGGCAAGACCCTCAAAATGTCTACGACGCTCCTACCGACACAGATCCACTGCAGCATCGGAACGGAGCCGTCCGCTGTCGTTCTAGCTGGGCTCGAGTCCACGGCACTGAGCGCAGTAATCTTCGCGCTGGTGGTCCTTCTCATCGGCGGAATCTACTTGATGGTGACTCCGGGGAAGCCAAGCAGCGTAGGTGCATAATACGCCTCGCAACAACGCCCGCTTCAGCGGGCCCAAGCCGTTCCATTTTTTCACGGGTGAAGTGTCTCGCAACCTCGGTGTGTCGAAACGCATGGGTTACGTGACGCAGCTAGTCAGCGTCCCATGCCCGTTTTGGTGGCGAGTTGGAGTACGCCCACAGCACCATACTCATCATGAACGCAAGAACGCCACTCCCCATCAAGGCCATCGCGGGCACTATCAGGTACGGACTGAATCTGCCCATTCTCTCCGACATTGAATATATCCAAAGCCCGCATGAGAACCCAGCGGCAGAGACGAGCAGTGCGGTCGGGCCGAACCGCAGGAAATGCCAGCGGACTCCGCGTGGTGGGGTTTCGGTGTTTGCTAAGCGGTTGTTCATGTGCTGGGCGAGAAGCCACCAAGTGAATATTGCCGGGATGAGGGTCAATGAGATAGCGATGACGAGCCAGAACACAACTGAACCAACGGGAGACTCCACTGGATCCACCGAATCACTACCCTCCTCGTGCCATCGCACTATGTGCAAACCCTGGCTGAGCGTACAAAAGAGTCATCTGGCCCGAGCACGAACTAAGACGAGATGTCTCGTATCTTATGTGCCTCGTATCCCATGGGATACGCGACGCAGGAAGCCGCCTGTTAACGTGACGAGCGACATGCGACGTGTCGCGCATCTGCACCTGTCTCGCATCCGTAGGGTTTCGAGACATAGAGACTTGTTATGCGGCTGTCCCCGCGTCCTGGGGTCCTGCATTCGATAGGTTTAGCAAACGGTTTCCGTTTTAGAGGTCGTCTGCACCAGTTCAATGGTCCTCTGAAAAGCTGGAGTGAGGCCTGTTCGAGAAGTTCGGCGGAGCCGCTGGTCGACCGTTTTGGCGGGCTCGTCGTTGCGGTGGGGAACCAAGGACTGGAGCCGGCCTTCATCGGGCCTTCATGCAGGTGGCTGGTAGTGGAAAAGGTGAAGAAGGAAATGCCGACAACGGGTAACCCTGCAAGACCGAAGGCGACCAAGCCAAGAACTTTCTGGTTATCCTTCGGGGTATTCCTAGTTACGGTCGTGGTTGCTGTGGGTGTGTTGTTCAGCCCGCTGTGGAACACGATCGCTGTTGAAAGCGTGCGCTGTGTGGTGGTGTCGGCAGAGCCGAGGACAGCGTCGGGCGGTTTGAGAGGGTCGGTGTCGACGCCCGCGGTCGTCATCTCGACGGCGAACTGCGGTCCCTTGGGAATTTCCAGAGGTGTGACTTCCGATGAGCAAGAGGAGCTTGCGTCCTCTTTTCAAGTTGGCGCCGAGTACGAGTTCGACATCGGCTGGTACGGCCGGGTCATCATGAAGCACGTCTTGCGCGGAGCTCCCGAAGTGCAGGGTTACCGGCTGGTGGAATGACCCTCCCTGCGGTGACGGCTGGGGAGTGTTTCGGCGATCCAACGGGCCAAAATGTCTCGCAACCTGAGCGCCTCGAAACCCATGGGATACGAGACATATTCGCTGCAGAAATGACGCTCATCAATCGGGCGTGAACAGTCATGCAAGAATCGTCCCCATGGATCCGAACTTTCTTCTCTTGGCCCTGGTACTCGTGGTCCTCTTCGCCAGCATCAGCATCATTGGTGCCCTACATCGCATTCGCAATGCAAGCGAGAAAACCTTGGCCATATTGGAAGCGCAAGTTGCCGACAAGGCACCCAGAATCTAGGCGTTGCAAGCCCCGCTTGAAAGTGCCCGGCGGGATGTGTCAATGGCCATTAGGAACTGCCCGTAGGCGGCCAGCAGAATTGCCCGCTGGTGGCCATGGAAACTGCCCACTCAT